>NZ_CM128249.1:4050000-4260320 GCF_052828565.1 Rossellomorea sp. NS-SX7
CCCGAAACCAGGTGATCTACCCATGTCCAGGATGAAGTCCAGGTAACACTGGATGGAGGTCCGAACCCACGCACGTTGAAAAGTGCGGGGATGAGGTGTGGGTAGCGGAGAAATTCCAATCGAACTTGGAGATAGCTGGTTCTCTCCGAAATAGCTTTAGGGCTAGCCTCATGTGTAAGAGTCTTGGAGGTAGAGCACTGTTTGGACTAGGGGCCCTCATCGGGTTACCGAATTCAGACAAACTCCGAATGCCAAAGACTTATCCATGGGAGTCAGACTGCGAGTGATAAGATCCGTAGTCGAAAGGGAAACAGCCCAGACCACCAGCTAAGGTCCCAAAGTATACGTTAAGTGGAAAAGGATGTGGAGTTGCTTAGACAACCAGGATGTTGGCTTAGAAGCAGCCACCATTTAAAGAGTGCGTAATAGCTCACTGGTCGAGTGACTCTGCGCCGAAAATGTACCGGGGCTAAACGTATCACCGAAGCTGTGGATTGACACCTCTAGGTGTCAGTGGTAGGAGAGCGTTCTAAGGACAGTGAAGTCAGACCGTAAGGACTGGTGGAGTGCTTAGAAGTGAGAATGCCGGTATGAGTAGCGAAAGATGGGTGAGAATCCCATCCACCGAATGCCTAAGGTTTCCTGAGGAAGGCTCGTCCGCTCAGGGTTAGTCGGGACCTAAGTCGAGGCCGATAGGCGTAGACGATGGACAACAGGTTGATATTCCTGTACCACCTCTTTTCCGTTTGAGCAATGGGGGGACGCAGGAGGATAGGGTAAGCGCACTGCTGGATATGTGCGTCTAAGCAGTTAGGCTGATGATGAGGCAAATCCCATCATCGCGAAGGCTGAGCTGTGATAGCGAGCGAATTATAGTAGCGAAGTTCCTGATTCCACACTGCCAAGAAAAGCCTCTAGCGAGGAAAAAGGTGCCCGTACCGCAAACCGACACAGGTAGGCGAGGAGAGAATCCTAAGGTGAGCGAGAGAACTCTCGTTAAGGAACTCGGCAAAATGACCCCGTAACTTCGGGAGAAGGGGTGCTCTTTGAGGTGCATAGCCTCGAAGAGCCGCAGTGAATAGGCCCAGGCGACTGTTTAGCAAAAACACAGGTCTCTGCGAAGCCGTAAGGCGAAGTATAGGGGCTGACGCCTGCCCGGTGCTGGAAGGTTAAGAGGAGTGCTTAGCGCAAGCGAAGGTGCGAATCGAAGCCCCAGTAAACGGCGGCCGTAACTATAACGGTCCTAAGGTAGCGAAATTCCTTGTCGGGTAAGTTCCGACCCGCACGAAAGGCGTAACGATCTGGGCACTGTCTCAACGAGAGACTCGGTGAAATTATAGTACCTGTGAAGATGCAGGTTACCCGCGACAGGACGGAAAGACCCCGTGGAGCTTTACTGTAGCCTGATATTGAATTTTGGTACAGCTTGTACAGGATAGGTAGGAGCCTTGGAAGCCGGAGCGCCAGCTTCGGTGGAGGCGTTGGTGGGATACTACCCTGGCTGTATTGAAATTCTAACCCGCGCCCCTTATCGGGGTGGGAGACAGTGTCAGGTGGGCAGTTTGACTGGGGCGGTCGCCTCCTAAAGAGTAACGGAGGCGCCCAAAGGTTCCCTCAGAATGGTTGGAAATCATTCGCAGAGTGTAAAGGCACAAGGGAGCTTGACTGCGAGACCTACAAGTCGAGCAGGGACGAAAGTCGGGCTTAGTGATCCGGTGGTTCCGCATGGAAGGGCCATCGCTCAACGGATAAAAGCTACCCCGGGGATAACAGGCTTATCTCCCCCAAGAGTCCACATCGACGGGGAGGTTTGGCACCTCGATGTCGGCTCATCGCATCCTGGGGCTGTAGTCGGTCCCAAGGGTTGGGCTGTTCGCCCATTAAAGCGGTACGCGAGCTGGGTTCAGAACGTCGTGAGACAGTTCGGTCCCTATCCGTCGTGGGCGCAGGAAATTTGAGAGGAGCTGTCCTTAGTACGAGAGGACCGGGATGGACGCACCGCTGGTGTACCAGTTGTCTTGCCAAAGGCATCGCTGGGTAGCTATGTGCGGAAGGGATAAGTGCTGAAAGCATCTAAGCATGAAGCCCCCCTCGAGATGAGATTTCCCATCACTTTATGTGAGTAAGATCCCTAGAAGATGACTAGGTAGATAGGTCAGAGGTGGAAGCATGGTGACATGTGGAGCTGACTGATACTAATCGATCGAGGACTTAACCACAAAGAGTCATTTTAAATGAACACAAGCGGCAATACCGGTAATCTTGACATCAATCCTTTATCTAGTTTTGAAGGAACAAACCTTCAATTGAATATTCGTCTGGTGATAATGGCGAAGAGGTCACACCCGTTCCCATGCCGAACACGGAAGTTAAGCTCTTCAGCGCCGATGGTAGTTGGGGGCTCTCCCCCTGTGAGAGTAGGACGTCGCCAGGCAAATAGATAAAACAGCTCAGTGTTGGGCTGTTTTTTTGTGTTTTTGAAGAAAATGGTCAGCAGCACGTTAGATTTTGATCCTGGATGGCCATAGTTCAGGAGTTAAAAGTGGGTATATTATCAAAACTGACAAACATATTATCAAAAACACGAATTTATTATCAAAGATCCGAATATATTATCAAAACCCCATTCCGCCCCATTCGAACGTCTGCCTCCATGTCGATCACCGATCCATGTCCGTTGCCAAATCCGCCCCTCCTGCAATCACGCCACCACTCCATTCCTGGCCTCACCACCCCCAACCTAATCATCATTCCGCCAGCCAATCACTTTTTCCAAACTTTTTTAGAAAGACAAACACAGACTGGGCGCATTCTACATAAGATAAAAGTACACTTGATAATTCTGTTAGTTTAAAAGTTTAAAATACTGTATACAATTGGAGCACTCTGGGCACAATAGATTGTATGGAGGTGGAGATCCTTATGATGAATGCAGAGCGTAAGGCGGTTGAAGAGCAGTGTATTGTGTGTCAAAGTGAGAAGTCGGTCGGAATCCATCTATACACTTCGTTTATCTGTACGGAATGTGAACGGGAAATGGTACAGACGGAGACGAATGATCCGGTGTACAAATTGTTCGTCCAGCGATTAAAAAAAGTGAATACCCCTCAAATTTATTCATAACCAGGTGATAGACAGCTTGGTTATGATTTTTTTATAATGATAAGAAAGTAGAACGTAATTAGATACGAGAGATGACCAGCTCCGGCGCCCAGCCCCTCGAGACGTTTCACCCCGGCCAGTGATGTCAAAAACCGACATCACTGGCCGTGGCTGATCAAGGTGCTTGCGCTTTTCTTCGTTTAAGAAGGAAAAAGTATGGTACGATGAAGATTGATATTTGTGGTGAGAGAGAGGGGTAAACATGAAGTACGATCAAGCCAAAACGCCTCTTATTGAAGCGATTGAAAGACATCATGAGATGGATCCCATTTCGTTTCATGTTCCTGGCCATAAAAATGGTTTATTCATAGATGAAAAGGACAAGCAGTTTTTTTATAAAAGTGACCTGACGGAGCTTAGCGGATTGGATGATCTTCATGATCCGCATGAAGCGATAAGGGAGGCTGAGTTATTGCTCAGTGATTTGTATGGAAGCAGGAAGAGTTATTTTCTGGTGAACGGCAGTACGGCTGGGAATATAGCAGCTATACTGGCATCATGTTCTCCGGGAGATACTGTACTGGTCCAGCGGAACTGCCATAAGTCAGTGTTGAATGGGATGAAGCTGGCGAGAGCAGTACCTGTCATAATAGAAACAGAGTGGGATGAGGAAGGAAAGGTGCCGACAGGGGTCACCACGGAGTCTATCAGGGAGACGTTAAAGGCTTTTCCGGATGCAAAAGCTTGTGTGCTCACTTATCCAACATATTATGGGATGACCTATGATGTAGAAGCGGTCATCACTGAATTACATCATCATGGAGTTATATGTATCATTGATGAAGCGCACGGCCCGCATTTTCTGTTAGGGGAACCATTCCCTGCGTCTGCACTTGCGTTAGGAGCGGATATCGTCATTCAATCCGCTCATAAAATGCTTCCTGCCATGACGATGGGTTCTTATTTACATATAGGGACCAGGCGGGTCAACGAAAGAAAGATCACGGAATACTTATCGATTCTGCAATCAAGCAGTCCTTCTTACCCGATTATGGCATCGCTTGATTACGCCAGGTCGTACGTTGGGACGATGACAGAACGCGATATAACAAAGAATTTGGCCGAGATCGACGGATTCGTCCAGGCGTTGACGAGCATTCATGACGGACTCTCGGTGAAGCGTACAAATGATCCGTTGAAGCTTCTCCTTACCATGAAGGGGAAGACGGGGTACGAGCTTCAGCAGCAGCTTGAGAAACAGGGCATCTTTTGTGAGCTTGCAGATCCTTACTATGTTCTTCTGATCCTGCCTTTAATGAAGGAACACATCTCCTTCCCTTATAAGGAGGCAGCAGAACGGATCTATGAAGCGTTGAAAGATGAAGAGGTTCCGGAACAAGCGGGAAACGGAGATAAGATAGAAAGAAAGAATCTGCTGCATTACACGGCACTTGCATTAACTCATGCAGAAATGGAAGATAGGGAAGAGAAGTGGATACCATTAACCGAAGCTGAGGGGGAGATCTCGGCACGAATGATCACTCCGTATCCCCCGGGAATTCCATTGTTGATCCCTGGTGAAAGAATTTCAGGGGATACAATTGTGAGATTGAAACAATATTTGAAGAATAATGCGAACATACAGGGAGATCACCGCTTGGATGAAAACCTTGTATGTGTGTATCGATAGATGGAGGGTACAGAAGAATGAAACAAGGACGATTTATTACAGTCGAAGGCCCTGATGGCGCGGGTAAGTCAACGATTCTAAAAAAACTCTACACCAAACTCGTCGAAGAAGGCCATGACGTCGTGCAAACAAGGGAGCCGGGTGGCATTTCCATTGCAGAGCAAATCAGAGAAGTGATTTTGAATAAGGAAAATACGGAAATGGATATTCGAACAGAGGCATTGTTGTATGCCGCTGCAAGACGCCAGCATCTCGTTGAGATTGTCATACCTGCACTTGAGAAAGGTTCCATTGTGATTTGTGACCGGTTCATTGACAGTTCACTCGCCTATCAGGGGAATGGCAGGGGCATCGGGATGACAGAAGTAATGAATATCAATCAATTTGCGATCGAGGATAAAATGCCTGACCTTACACTATACTTCGATATTTCCCCAGAAGAAGGGTTGAAGAGAATCGCACGCCATGACGGCCGGGAAGTAAACCGGTTAGACCTTGAATCTCTTGATTTTCACGAGAAGGTTTACGAGGGTTATCAATCTCTTATCAAACAATATCCTGACCGGATCAAGGTTGTCGATGCCAGCAAAAGTAAAGAAGAAGTATTCAAAAAGTCATATGACATCGTAAAAAAATTTATAGGGTAACAATGAAAGAAGGCAGCTTCTATTTAAGACGAAATGAGTCCATTATGAAGTTGTCTTTTTATTACAACTGGGATGTCAGCCCAGCCCATTTATTGATATAATAGAAGGAAGTATATGTCTTCGAAACGGAGGAAAGCCACAAATGAAAGTCATTATGGCGGTTGTTCAGGATAAAGATAGTAATCGTTTGTCTAATGCATTGATGGAACACAATTTTCGTTCGACAAAACTTGCAAGTACCGGAGGATTTCTAAAGTCAGGGAATACGACATTCATCATCGGTACTGAAGATATCCGTGTAGATAAAGCCTTACAGGTGATCAAGGATAATTGCCAATCCCGTGATCAATTGGTTGCGCCTGTTTCCCCGATGGGAGGAAATGCAGACTCGTATGTGCCTTACCCGGTTGAGGTCGAGGTAGGGGGAGCCACTGTGTTTGTCCTTCCGGTCGATCAGTTCCACCAGTTTTAATCAAAGGAGTTTAAGGTATGAAGATCAACCAGGATACCCGTGTGTCTTTAGATAAACTTCAAAAGGAAAGCAAGGCAGCAGGGACTAGCCAAGTGAAATTCGGTCAGCTTGTCCAAAAGCATGATCAGAAAATGCAGATGGAGCAGTTGAATAAGCTTCTAGTAACGATTGAGGATGCAGGAAGCCGGCTGGCGAAATCCAGAACCTTCAAAGATCTTGCAAAATATAAAACACTGGTTAAAAAATTTGTACGAGAAGCTGTGGATTTCGGCATGGATTTGAAACAATCTCATACATGGAATCAATACGGCGAGGGAAGAAAGCTTAATATCGTGGAAACCGTCGATAAGCAGCTTGTCGAATTGACCGAAGCGGTTATGGACAAAGAAAAGAAGTCTATCGACGTATTAGGAAAAATCGGAGAAATAAAGGGATTACTGATTAATCTCTATATGTAAGTGAGTGGTCGACATGAAGTTTGAAGAGATACAATCGTTTCAGCCTGTGGTGCTGCAGATGCTTCAAAACAGCATAGTGAAGGACCGTGTTGCGCATGCCTATCTGTTTGAAGGTGAAAAAGGCACACGGAAAAAGGAAGTGAGCATGCTCTTTGCAAAAGCCCTGCTGTGTGAAAACCGCCGGGACGGCAAAGCATGTGAAGAATGCAATAACTGCAGGCGTGTCAATAATGGAAATCATCCGGATCTTCATCTGGTGGAGCCGGATGGCCTTTCGATAAAAAAAGAACAGATCAAGTTGCTTCAAGAGGAGTTCTCCAAAACAGGGGTTGAATCGAAGAAGAAGATTTATATTATTGTTCATAGTGATAAAATGACCGCCAATGCTGCAAATAGTCTGCTGAAGTTCCTCGAAGAACCTTTGGCGGATACGACGGCGATCCTTATCACTGAAAATATTCATAGAATGCTGCCTACCATTCTTTCAAGGTGCCAGACGATTTCATTCAAACCGCTTCCGAAAGAGCATCTGACCAGGCAATTGATGGAAGAGGGCATGCAGCCGCATATGGCAGCTTTAGCTGCAAATTTGACGAATCGCTATGAGGAAGCTGTAGAAATATGTCAAAATGAGTGGTTTGCACAAGCAAGAATAATAGTGTTAAAATTATATGAAGTCCTCCAGAAAAGTCCCTTCCAAGCAATGGTGAAAATTCAAGAGGATTTTGTACAGCACTTCAAAGAAAAAGATCAAGTTGATCGAGCATTAGATCTTTTACTTCTAATATATAAAGACTTACTTCAAATCCAGTTAGGAAAAGAAGAACAGCTCGTCTATCCGGACCAAAAGGAAGTATGGAAATCAAACGCACTTCAAGTATCGACAAACCGTCTTTCTACTAGTATGACGGCCATACTTGAAGCAAAACGTAAGTTAAACGCCAATATGAATTCTCAGCTGCTGGTAGAACAGCTTATGCTAAAACTGCAGGGGTGATGGTCCTTTGTACGATGTTGTAGGAGTACGCTTTAAAAAAGCGGGAAAAATCTATTATTTTGATCCCGGTGAACTGGATGTCCAGAAGAACAATTATGTGATTGTTGAAACCGTTCGCGGGGTTGAATTTGGAAAAGTAGTCGTAGAAAGAAAGCAAGTCGGTGAAAATGATGTAGTGCTGCCTTTGAAAAAGGTGATTCGTATCGCGGATCAAAAAGATCGTTTAACAGTGGAAGAGAACAAATCTTCTGCAGAGGAAGCCTACAATGTATGTTGTGACAAAATCAATCAGCATCAATTAGATATGAAATTAGTAGATGTAGAATATACATTTGATCGTAATAAAGTCATATTTTATTTTACCGCTGATGGGCGTGTTGATTTCCGGGAGCTGGTGAAAGACCTGGCCTCTATTTTCCGTACACGCATTGAACTTCGTCAGATTGGCGTTCGTGACGAAGCGAAAATGCTGGGTGGTATCGGTCCTTGTGGCCGTATGCTTTGTTGTTCGACCTTTTTAGGAGATTTTGAACCGGTATCCATCAAAATGGCGAAGGATCAAAATCTATCCCTTAATCCTACCAAAATCTCAGGGCTTTGCGGCCGCTTAATGTGCTGTCTAAAGTACGAAAATGACGAATATGAAGCAGCCAAGGAAGAATTGCCTGATATAGGTGAAGTGATTAAGACACCTCACGGGAAAGGTAAAGTGGTAGGTCTTAATATTCTTGAACGTGTTCTTCAAGTCGAAATCAAAGAAGAAGAACGTGTATTGGAATTCACTTTAGATGAAATAATGAACGTAGGTGCCGTATCATTCCAAGCCACAGAGTAACGGGGTGTAGTGTCGTGGATAAAAAAGAGTTCTTTGATTCAGTCAGCAATATGGAACAGCAGATTGGTGATCTATACAATCAATTAGGCGAGCTTAAGCAATGCCTGGCACAAATGCTTGAGGAGAATAATGCCCTCAAGCTTGAAAACGAACATTTGCGCCGAAGACTGGAACAGACGGAGAACTCACCGAATAAGGGTCAATCAACAGGCGATGCGGGTACGACGAGCGAGTCAGACTTAGAAGATAAACAACTGGATATCGGGGAAGGATACGATAATCTTGCCCGACTTTACCAGGAAGGCTTCCATATTTGCAATATCCACTTTGGAAGCCCGCGCAAAGACGAGGATTGCTTGTTCTGTCTGTCTTTCTTAAACAAGAAATAAAGAAGAACCTGTAATGCCTAGAATAAGATAAATGATGAAAAGGGCTGATCCATTCAGAAGGGATTGGTCCTTTTTGTTGAACAAGCGGAGGAAACACATGGTTGTATTAAAAGACGATGAAAGACTGGATTATCTGCTGGCAGAAAATATGAGAATCATTCAAAGCCCGTCGGTATTTTCCTTTTCCCTGGATGCCGTATTGCTTGCACGCTTCAGTTATCTGCCTTTGAAAAGAGGGAAGGTGGTTGATCTTTGTTCCGGAAATGGAATCATCCCGCTGCTTTTGAGCGCACGGACAAACGTTGAGATCACCGGGGTGGAAATCCAGGAGCGTCTGCTAGATATGGCAGAGAGAAGCATTCAGTATAATGGCGTGCAGGATCAGGTAACGATGAAGCTTGGAGATGTAAAAGAAATAAACAAACTGCTTCATCATTCTCATTATGACGTGGTGACGTGCAACCCGCCTTATTTCGAAACCGTCCCGACTTCCATTCAAAACCTGAATGAACATTATACCATCGCGCGCCATGAAGTTCTCTGCACCCTGGAAGACACAATCCAGGCTGCAAGCTACCTGCTGAAGCAAGGCGGGAAAGCCTCTTTCGTACACAGGCCGGGAAGGCTGATGGATATTTTGTCCCTGATGAGGAAGCACCGCCTCGAACCGAAGCGGATGAGGCTCGTCTACTCGAGGCAGGGAAAAGAAGCCAATACGCTCCTGATCGAAGGAATCAAAGATGGCAAACCAGATTTGAAGATCCTACCGCCTCTATTTGTCTACAGTGAGAACAACGAATATTCACGGGAAGTTTATGAAATGCTTTATGGTAAAGAATAATCCCAGGAGGTGAAAGCATCATGAACCAGCAAAAAAGCTACCAGGAGAGCGATAAGGGAAGCCTTTATCTTGTTCCCACTCCTATTGGGAATCTGGAAGATATGACATTTAGGGCGATACGCATCATGAAGGAAGCCGATGTCATTGCAGCGGAGGATACAAGAAATACGAAGAAGCTGAGCAACTACTTTGAAATCGATACACCGATCATCAGTTATCATGAGCATAACAAGGAATCGAGCGGTCCTAAGCTGATTGAGAGAATGGAACAAGGAGAAACAGTTGCCCTTGTCAGTGACGCAGGTATGCCTTCCATTTCTGATCCCGGCTATGAACTGGTGAAAGCAGCTATAGAACACGATCTATCCGTCATTCCTCTTCCAGGGGCAAATGCTGCATTGACAGCTCTGATCGCTTCCGGCTTAGCTCCCCAGCCGTTTTATTTTTACGGGTTCTTACATAGAGGAAAGAAAGAGAAGCGTGCTGAATTAGAAAGGCTTCGTCCCTTGAAAGATACGTTTATCCTATATGAATCACCACATAGACTGAAGGAAACACTCAAAGAATTGCATCAAGCCCTCGGCAGTCGGCAGATTGTCATATGCCGTGAATTGACAAAGAAATTCGAAGAATTTATCCGCGGTCCTTTAGAAGAGGTATTGAAGTGGGCTGAGACCGGTGAAGTAAGAGGGGAATTCTGTTTACTGATAGAGGGAAATAAGCAGCAGGAAGAAGAAGTACATGAAGAATGGTGGACGAACTATTCCTTACAGGATCATGTTCAATATTATATAGAAGAAAAAGAAATGTCCTCTAAATTGGCGATTAAAGAAGTTGCCAAAGTAAGAAACCTTCAGAAGAGAGAAGTGTATCAGGCATTTCACGTAGAGAAAGAATAGAAAAAGGGCTGAGTGTTTAGACTCAGCCCTTATATTTATATCAAATTAAGATTATTTTGCTTGAAAAGAATCTTGGATTTCTTTAATTAATTGTTCTGCACCTTCACGGCTAAGAATTAATTTACCGTCAGCAAGCTTGATGTTGTCATCAGAAACTTCACCAGTGATTTGGCAAGTCATGCTTGGCTTGTATTTCTTTAAAATGATTCTTTCGTCGTCCACGTAGATCTCAAGAGCATCTTTCTCTGCAATGCCAAGTGTACGGCGAAGTTCGATTGGAATAACGACACGACCTAATTCATCAACTTTTCTTACAATACCTGTAGATTTCATATTATTTCTCCTCCAGAAATGTTTTATTTTATCTCTCTAGTTAGTAGTTCGTCAATATTCGACAATTTTCTGTTTCTGGTAATATCATACCAACGTTTTTCTCTATCGTCAATAATTAAATTTGTAAATTATTTAAAATAACTTACATCGAGAAAGTTGATATGACAAGCTTTACGGTGTGTTGTAAATAATTGTATTACCAATTTAATATTATTGTAATCAAAAGAAATTTGTCGAAAAATCTTTATGTGGACAATAATTCGACACAAGTCGACAAATTTCACCTATGATTTCGACATCACCTGAAGGATGTACAGTGCAGTTGCAGAAACACTATATTTTAGGTATATTTTGATGAGATAAGAGGTTAAGATAATAGGTAAGACAATAGAATAAAAATCCACTATATACCATTCGGACACGGTTGAATGTTTATGTGGGCACTTTAGAAAGAAAAGAGGAGGAAGCGAAAGTGGAAGAAAAATTGAACACCTTCTATATTACAACACCAATCTACTATCCAAGTGGAAATTTACATATTGGCCATGCCTATACGACGGTGGCCGGGGATGCGATGGCTCGTTATAAAAGAATGCGCGGATTCGATGTAAGATATTTAACGGGTACTGACGAGCACGGACAAAAGATCCAGCGTAAAGCGGAAGAGCAGGGTGTAAGCCCTCAAGGTTACGTAGATGATATCGTCAGCGGCATCAAGGATTTGTGGGGAAAATTAGACATCTCCTACGATGATTTCATCCGTACAACGGAAAAACGTCATAAAGATATCGTGGAAAAGATTTTCAAACAATTGGTCGATCAAGGCGATATCTACCTTGATCAATATGAAGGATGGTACTGTACACCATGTGAATCCTTCTTCACTGAAAGACAGCTTGAAAATGGAAACTGCCCTGACTGCGGACGTCCTGTCGAAAAGGTAAAAGAAGAATCATACTTCTTCAAAATGAGTAAATACGTGGACCGTCTTTTGGCTTATTATAACGAAAATCCTGAATTCATCCAGCCTGAGTCTCGTAAGAACGAGATGATCAATAACTTTATCAAGCCCGGTTTGGAAGATCTGGCTGTATCAAGAACCACTTTTGACTGGGGTGTAAAGGTTCCGGGTAATCCCAAGCATGTTATTTATGTATGGATCGATGCGTTATCGAATTACATCACCTCATTAGGTTACGGCAGTAATAATGATAAGAACTATCTAAAGTACTGGCCGGCAGATGTTCATTTGGTAGGGAAGGAAATTGTCCGTTTCCACACAATCTATTGGCCGATCATGTTGATGGCATTAGACCTGCCGCTGCCTAAAAAGGTATTTGCCCACGGCTGGCTGTTGATGAAAGACGGTAAAATGTCCAAGTCTAAAGGAAATGTGGTTGATCCGGTCACTCTGATTGACCGATATGGTCTTGATTCATTGCGTTACTACTTATTAAGAGAAGTTCCATTCGGTTCTGACGGGGTATTCACTCCGGAAGGATTTGTTGAACGCATCAATTTTGATCTTGCCAATGATCTCGGTAACTTGTTGAACAGGACGGTTGCAATGATCAACAAGTATTTTGACGGTGTCATCCCTGCATATGTTCACTCAAATGGCGAGTTCGATCAGAACCTGTTAGACATCAATAAAGAAACGGTGAGCAAGTACGAAGAAGCAATGGAAAACATGGAGTTCTCGGTTGCATTATCCAGTCTGTGGCAGCTGGTGAGCCGCACAAATAAATATATCGATGAAACACAGCCTTGGGCGCTAGCGAAAGAAGAAGACAAGAAAGCCGAATTGGGAAGCGTAATGAGCCATCTGGCAGAGTCCCTTCGCAGGGTTGCTGTGCTTTTACAGCCGTTCTTGACCAGAACACCGAAGAAAATCTTTGAACAACTGAATCTCCACGATGAAAAACTTCAAACGTGGGAAAGCTTAGAAGAATTTGGTGCAATCCCTGAAGGAACGGAAGTGGTTAAGAAAGGTGAGCCGATCTTCCCGCGCCTTGATCTTCAGGAAGAAGTTGACTATATCAAAGAGAAAATGCAGGGAAGCCAGCCTGCTCAAGAAGAAAAGTCCGAAGTTCCGGCACCTGAAGAGAGTGAAGAAATCACGATTGATGATTTCATGAAAGTAGAGCTAAGAGTAGCTCAAGTAGTGGATGCCGAACCTGTAAAAAAAGCGGATAAACTGCTGAAAATCCAACTTGATCTCGGGTACGAAAAGAGACAAGTGGTATCGGGAATCGCCAAACACTATAAGCCGGAAGAGTTAGTCGGCAAGAAAGTCATTTGCGTAACAAACCTCAAGCCGGTCAAACTACGCGGAGAACTCTCTCAGGGAATGATCCTCGCAGGAGAAGAAAATGGAAGTCTTTCCCTGGCGACCGTAGATCAAACATTACCAAACGGTACAAAAGTAAAATAATAAAGAACAAAAGGATGTTCCACGTGGAACATCCTTTTGTTATATCAACATAATATTTACCGGAAGATTGCATAAAAGAATGAGTTATTATCGATTATAGATATTATATAGAGATAACAAGAGGGGAAGATGAGATCAAATTATTTTAGAATTCACCCTAAAGTCTATACAATGAACAGAGAAAGTTAATAATAAAGGTGACAGAATAGAAATTAGCCTTATCCAGCTATTGATTGGAGTGCGAGACGAAGACTCCTGCGGGAAAAGTAGCAAATGTGAGAACCCGCAGAAACGAAGTGACGAGGAGGCTCACGGGCTACCCGCGGAAAGCGAAGTCTCGCACGGAGATCAATAGCGGTATTAAAAGGTCTGCCAAAGTAATTACTAACACGCGGTAAAGCAATAAAGTAAATATTTTCACATCCATCCATAATTTGTAACCTAATTGTTACGTTACTGAGATGCTTGTTACTCACTTTTATAATAAAATTATTTTTAATACGAGGAGTGTCACACATGTTATTTGATACACATGTTCATTTGAATGCTGAACAATACAATGAAGATCTCGAGGAGGTACTTTCAAGAGCAAAGGAAGCAGGAGTAGGAAGGATGGTTGTCGTCGGCTTTGACCGTCCTACCATCGAAAGAGCCATGGAACTGGTGGAACGATATGATTTTCTATATGCAAGCGTAGGCTGGCATCCTGTAGATGCAATTGATATGAAAGAGGAGGATCTTGCTTGGATAGAAGAACTTTCCTCACATCCTAAAGTAGTCGCCCTGGGTGAGATGGGCCTCGATTATCACTGGGATAAATCACCGAAAGACGTTCAGAAAGAAGTGTTCAGAAAACAAATTCACTTAGCGAAAAAAGTGAAACTGCCGATCATCATACATAACAGGGAAGCGACTCAGGATATTGTCGATATCCTTCGGGAAGAAGGCGCTGAAGAAGTAGGCGGAATCATGCACTGTTTCAGCGGCAGTCCTGAGATCGCACAGGAATGTGTAGACATGAATTTCTATATTTCACTTGGTGGACCTGTGACATTCAAGAACGCGAAGAAGCCAAAAGAAGTAGCCCAGGAGATTCCAATGGAAAAGCTTCTCATCGAAACGGACTGCCCGTATCTTGCCCCTCATCCGAACAGAGGGAAAAGGAATGAGCCTGCTTATGTGAAGCTGGTGGCGGAGCAGATTGCAGAATTGAAAGGCATCTCCCTGGAAGAGGTAGAAAAGATTACAACCGAAAATGCAAACAAATTATTCAACATAAACTGACATCGAATGTTGTCGAGAATTGAGAGGGCTTGTCCAATTATTTAATGAAAACAAAAAGTTCTACATAGCTTTTGCCTTTCATAGGATAACCATGTCGATAACTCTCTCTTTTCTTTTTCTCTTATTTTCTGCATAATATGTCCTATGTTCCCCGGTTTTCAATATTTTGCTAGATTAAGAAAAAAGAAGCAAGGGTTGACACTCTCTGGAATACTCTATATAATCACTCCGAGAAAAGGAGGCGTTTTTCATGAAGTATAAAAACATGAAAAGCCTGTTTTCCAAGTCTTTGAGTCGAAGGAAATGGATCGCTGCAATCGCAACCATTGCAGCATCAGCAGCTGTTTTCGGAATTCTTTTTTATGAAGGTTCCAAGAACACTGTAGCATTGACCCTAGACGGCGAGCAAAAAGAGATAAGAACGCATGCAAACACAATTCAAGATATATTAAAAGAATTAGAGATTTCAACCCGCTCAGAAGACTATTTGTATCCCTCGGGAACAACAAAGGTTACAAATAACATGAAGATTGTTTGGAAACCGGCAAAACAGGTAGAAGTATCAGTAGGCGATCAGAAGAAGAAAATCTGGACCAACGCTGATACCGTTAAAGAGTTACTATCAGAGAACGAGATAGACATAGGGGAACATGATAAGGTTCAGCCAGACTTATCTGAAAAGATCAAAGGGGACATGAAGATTACCATTGATGAAGCCTTTCCACTTCAACTCGTGGATGGAGGCAAAAAGCAAAAGGCATGGTCCACTTCGACTACGGTCGCTGACTTTTTAAAGCAACAGGGAATCACACTCAAAAAAACCGATCGCGTTGAACCTGGTTTAGACAAAGTGGTCAAACCAGATGATATCATCAATGTCGTTCGAGTTGAAAAAGTCACCGATGTAGTGGAAGAGACAACTGACTTTACGGTTGTTTCTCGAAAAGACTCAAACCTTTCCAAAGGCAAAGAAGAAGTTGTGCAGGAAGGGAAAAACGGTCTTATTGAAAAGAAATTTGAAATCGTCAAAGAAAATGGAAAAGAAGTTTCCAGAAAGTTAGTCAGTGAAAAAGTGGTAAAGGATAGTCAGGATAAAATTGTGAACGTCGGAACAAAAGTCCTCGTTGCCCAGGTTTCACGTGGAAGCTCGTCTTCCGCTTCAGCTTCGGCTTCACCAGAGAGCGGCGGCAGGGAATTCTATGTGAGCTCCACAGCCTATACTGCGTCATGTAATGGATGCTCAGGCTATACAGCGACAGGGATCAACCTTAAAGCGAACCCGGGTATCAAAGTCATTGCAGTCGACCCTTCTGTCATTCCATTAGGCACGAAAGTATACGTTGAAGGTTATGGCTATGCCGTGGCAGCTGATACAGGCGGTGCAATCAGAGGAAATAAAATCGATGTTTTCTTTGCTTCCAAGTCGGATGCGTACCGCTGGGGAAGAAAAACGATAAAAGTAAAAATATTAGACTAAGGGCAGGGGTCTTCTCCTGCTTTTTTTGTTTTTAGAAAAACGGTTAACAGACCTTTTTGTATAAGCGTTCAAAGAATTTAGTTATAATAAAAATAATGAGCTCTACTGATTAGACGAACGTAACTAAAAATAAGTTTCATTTTTTTTGGAGGATTTATGAAAATAAAAGAAATCATTGTGGTGGAAGGCAAAGATGATACGACAGCGATCCAGAGGGCTGTATCAGCCGATACGATTGAAACAAACGGCTCTGCGGTTTCTGCTGTCACGATTGAAAAGATAAGGCATGCCCAGGAAAAAAGAGGGGTCATCATCTTCACAGACCCCGATTTCCCAGGTGAACGAATCCGGAAGATTGTTAGTGAGTCCGTTCCGGGATGCAAACACGCCTTTGTTCATAAGAAAGATGCCCTCCCAAAGGCCGGGAGAGGGATTGGGGTAGAGCATGCTTCTCCAGAAGTGATAAGGGAAGCCCTCCGGGAAGCTCATATGATCGAAGATGACGGTGAAGAAATCATTACAAAGGATGACCTGGTCACAGCCGGGCTGATCGGAAGTCCGAAGTCAAAGGATAGAAGAATAGCACTTGGTGAGAAGCTTAGAATCGGATACACTAATGGTAAACAGCTTCATAAGCGTTTGATGATGTTCAATATCCAGAAGGATGAATTCAAGCGTGCGTTAATGGAAATTATTCAGGAGGAAACTAATGCATAAAGATATTGCCACCCCGCTGCGTACAAAAGAGATACTGGAGAAATACGGATTTTCTTTTAAAAAGAGCCTCGGTCAGAATTTCCTGATCGATCCCAATATCCTACGTAATATAACAGAACATGCAGGCCTCTCAAAGGACACTGCAGCCATAGAAATCGGACCGGGCATCGGCGCCCTTACAGAGCATCTTGCCCGCACGTCGGGCAAGGTAGTCGCATTTGAGATCGATCAGAGACTTATCCCGATCCTTGGCGATACTCTGTCACCGTATGACAATGTGAAAATCATCAATGAGGATGTTTTAGAGGCGGATGTAAAAACGATCATCCAGGAAGAATTTGAAGGGTATGAAGATATCATGGTCGTGGCCAATCTTCCTTATTATGTGACCACGCCCATCATCCTGAAGCTCTTGATGGAACGACTGCCGATCAGGGGAATCTGTGTCATGCTCCAGAAGGAAGTCGGCGACCGGATTTCGGCCAAGCCAGGAACAAAGGAATACGGATCATTATCGATTGCGATTCAATACTATACAGAAGCGGAAATGGTCATGACAGTGCCGAAGACGGTCTTTATGCCGCAGCCGAATGTGGATTCTGCTGTGATCCGTTTGACGAAGAGGGAGAAGCCCCCGGTGGACGTCATTGATGAGGATTTCTTCTTTACGGTGACCCGTTCTTCCTTCGCACAGCGTAGGAAAACGATACTGAACAATCTGACCAGTCAGCTGCCTGCGGGAAAAGAGAAGAAAGAATACATCTTAGAAGCGTTATCAAAGGCGGGAGTGGAGCCTTCGAGAAGAGGGGAGACCCTGAGCATACAGGAATTTGGCGCGTTGAGTGATGCGCTATATCCACACTTTAATTAAATGACCGAATGTTTATGAACTGTCTTCTGAAATCATGGGAATGATTTCGGGAGGCGGTTTTTTTAGTTTATTTTTCGTTTGTATATTCCATATTTTGAAAAAATCAGCATATATCTGATTTTTTTCAGTATAAACGAAAAAAATTACGCATAAATCTCAAAAAGTCAGCATAAATTGAATTTTTTACTCATAAGTCTGGAAAAGTCAGCATAAATTGAAACATTGATGTCCAAAAAGGACGGGAGCAACTATTTCGGTTCATCGCCCATCAGTTTTCATCTTGCCTGGTTCAGAAAAATCCATTTCTACGACCAAATGAGAAAGATATTGTCATGTTCATTCTTAAGATGCCGGAAAAACCATCCTGTTCCGCAGCCAAAGGTCCGCCTTTTCAACATAGACTGCCTTCACTGGAGTCCCCTGGATTTACATACACCTAACACCCGTATCCTGCATAGGTTATCAAAGGGAGAAATTACTTATGAAAATTTGAACGCGAAAGAGGGCGTACGGGGCGTAAGAAAGATTCAGGTAGCGTCAGCCCTTTATTTGCTTTTTCCTCAATGAATGCAAGTCCATGGGAGTGACGGATGTGAAAATCGAAATCAATGATGTCGTAGGTCGTCTTTCGTATCAGTGTGATATCTTGTTCAGAGTCATTGATATTCGCATGTTGGACGGAGAGAGAACGGCAGTGCTTTACGGGGAAGATTATCGATTAATAGCGGATGCTCCTTTTCATGATTTGAAGAAGATGGACCCTAGAGAGCAGGATCGGATCATTCAAGAGTTTCGTTCTAAAGAAGAACAGTCTTTTGATTTGTTCCGACAGGATATTGAGCTCCTTAAGCGAAAGCAAGAATACAAAGTGACGAATGCTTATAGAGATGAGTTTAACTATTTCCAGGTTCCCGGTAAAGTTCTTCATCTTGATGGAGATCCCAGCTATTTACGAAAATGTCTAGATCTTTATGAGAGAATCGGAGTTCCAGTGAAGGGTGTTCATTGCAGTGAGACAGAAATGCCAAATGAAATCGGCCCCCTCATTGATAAATACAGACCGAATATAGTCGTTATAACGGGTCACGATGCCTATTCCAAAGCAAAGGGCTTAAAGTCGGATATAAATGCTTACCGGCATTCTAAATATTTTGTGCAAGCGGTAAAGGAAGTGAGGAGGAGATATCCTCACTTGGATCAGCTCGTCATATTCGCAGGAGCCTGTCAGTCCCATTTCGAATCCTTGATTCATGCTGGTGCAAATTTTGCAAGTTCGCCGTCAAGAGTCAACATTCACGCCCTCGATCCAGTTTATATTGTAGCGAAGATCAGTTACACCGCCTTCAAGGATTCCGTCAATGTATGGGATGTCATCCGGAATACGTTGACAGGGGATAAAGGACTCGGAGGTGTGGAGACGAAAGGTGTGCTGCGGACGGGAATGCCCTATAAAATCGTCGAAGAAGAGGAATAGAAACATTTCGACATAAAGACTGAAACCTTGCAATCACACCATGAATTGCGGGGTTTATTTTTGTCCTTCTGGATAGGCGGATATCCTTTTTTCAAAGACGCAAATAGAACGAAAACACCTTCAAAACACTCTTATGAAGGGGGGATGCTTTCCCGCTTAATGCGGTTCATATGGGTAAAATCTCCATGATGAAAATAGTTTACATAATTTATCAATTACCAGGGAAAGGTAATGTTGTAGAAAAAACGTATTTTTTGTTGAATAAAATATATTGACAGGTATTTAAATTTCTTGTTAAAATAATAAATTTATTTGACTTAAATTACATAATGTGTTATAATTTTATACAGTGAGGTGGAAGCGAAATGCCAAAAACATTAGCCGACATTAAAAGATCCCTTGATTCGAATCTCGGGAAACGTTTAATGCTTAAAGCAAACGGTGGACGTCGAAAAACAATTGAGCGTTCAGGTGTTCTAGCCGAAACGTATCCTTCTGTATTTGTCGTACAGCTTGACCAGGAAGAGAATGCGTTTGAACGAGTTTCTTACAGCTATGCAGATGTTCTCACTGAGACAGTTCAATTAACATTTTATGATGAAGCAACAGGAAGTATCATCTTTAGCCAGCAGTGAACAAATTGTTTACTGCTTTTTTATTTGCCTAAAAAAGTCCGTTTTTCGCCTTTTTTTGAATTTAAAGGGTAAGGATAGTACCTTTTATAGGCATGTTAAAGCATATAATATTAATTCTAAACGGATCCAGCTGTTGATTGGAGTGCAAGACGAAGACTCCTGCGGGAGAAGTGGCCAATGTGAGAATTGTCTAGCTCCGGCGGCTAGAGGCTCGAGGTCATAAGTCAAGCAAGCCAAAAAGGCAAAATGCGCCTTTCCGGCTTGCTCGCCTTATGCTTGTCGCCTCTAAGCGAGCCTCCTCCGCTTTTCGACCCCGCAGGCAAAGCTAAAGGCTCACGGGTCACCCGCGGAAAGCGAAGTCTTGCACTGAAATCAACAGCGGTATATAAACCGACACCAAAAAAACCTTCAAAAATTGGTTTTCACACCCTAGTAATGTTTTATCCATCCCAACACATATTAAACATATGGTACATCCGAAGGGGGAAAAACAATGAGCAGAAGAAGAGGAATCATGTCTGATCAATTAAAAGAAGAGCTTGCACAGGAGCTTGGGTTCTATGATGTTGTTCAGAAAGACGGCTGGGGAGGCATCACATCACGGGATGCCGGGAACATGGTGAAGCGCGCCGTGGAACTCGCCAGCAGTCAGCTGGCAGCCAGGAACAGCCGATAGTTCTTTTCTTTTAGGAGTAGTTAACCTTTTATCGTACCAGTACAAGGATCATCCCATTTGGTTCACACGGGATGGTCCTTTTTAACATAGCGGCTTTTCTATTGTCTGTTAACGTGGTAAAATATCATATTTGAATGAGTATCTTAAGATGATGACACTTCGGCAAGAAGTGTATGATACAATAAGTGAAAAGAGTATGGTAAGAAGGTGATGAAATGAGGTTATTAGTGAAGGCGCCGGCAAAAATTAACCTATCACTTGATGTTTTACATAAACGCCCCGATGGATTTCACGAGGTTGAAATGATCATGACGACCATCGATTTAGCAGATCGAATCGAACTCACAAGTCTTTCAGAAGACACGATTAACATTCTTTCTCATAATCGATTTGTTCCGGATGATGGGAGAAATCTTGCCTATCAAGCTGCGCAGTTGTTAAAGGATCGACTCAATATCAAAAAGGGAGTGGCCATCTCCATTGATAAGGTGATCCCTGTGGCTGCCGGATTGGCTGGTGGAAGCAGTGATGCGGCTGCTACGTTAAAAGGGTTGAACCGTTTATGGGATCTGGGACTTAGTTTGGACGAGCTGGCTGAGTTGGGGTCGGAGATAGGATCGGATGTTTCTTTCTGTGTTTACGGAGGCACTGCACTTGCAACGGGCCGCGGCGAGAAGATCGAACATTTACCTGCGCCTCCGAATTGCTGGGTTATTTTGGCCAAGCCGACCATAGGGGTTTCAACTGCTGATGTGTATAAAAACTTAAATGTATCAAACATTCAGCATCCAGATACGGAAGCTATGATCTCTGCACTCAATCGCGGTTCCTACAGTGATATCTGTGCAAATCTTGGGAATGTATTGGAATCAGTGACGCTGGACATGTATCCTGAAGTTGCCCAAATCAAGGACCAGATGGAACGCTTTGGAGCGGATGCGGTATTGATGAGCGGAAGTGGTCCGACTGTATACGGATTGGTGCAATATGAATCAAGACTTCACCGAATCTATAATGGGCTGAGAGGATTTTGTGATCAAGTATTTGCAGTGCGCATGCTTGGTGAATAAGTATTTGCTTAAATCCGTATATTAGTGGTATATTTACTTTATAATATTCGGATTTAGGAGGTAATTTTGGTGAAGTTTAAGCGTAGTGAACGATTGATCGATATGACTCATTACTTACTGGAGCGCCCTCACCAACTTGTACCTTTGACATTTTTCTCTGAGCGTTATGGTTCTGCCAAGTCCTCCATCAGCGAAGACTTGACGATTGTAAAAGAAACCTTCGAAGGACGCGGGATAGGAATTGTTCAAACGGTACCTGGGGCGGCAGGGGGAGTCAAGTATATCCCCAAGGTGAACAGCGGTGAAGCAGGAGAGGTAATAGAGGAGTTATGCCAGCACATGGAAAGCTCTGACCGCCTTCTTCCAGGGGGCTACTTATTCATGACAGATTTACTTGGCAATCCACTGCTCATGAAAAAAGTAGGGAAGCTCCTTGCCTCAGCTTTTGCTGAAAAAGAAATCGATGTCATTATGACAGTTGCCACAAAGGGGATTCCGATTGCGAATGCCATCGCATCTTACTTGAACGTTCCGGTCGTCATCGTCAGAAGGGACAGCCGTGTGACGGAAGGATCAACGGTCAGTATTAATTACGTATCCGGGTCTTCTAAGAGGATTCAATCGATGGTCCTTTCGAAGAGAAGCCTGAAAGAAGGATCGAAGGTACTGGTTGTCGATGACTTCATGAAAGCCGGGGGTACGGTGAACGGAATGAAGAACTTGCTGGAAGAATTCTCAGCGACGCTCTCAGGTATCGGTGTATTGGTTGAATCGGAAAATGCCGAAGAACGATTAGTGGATGATTATGTGTCACTATTAAAATTATCTGATGTAAATGAAAAAAATAAGCAAATTTCCTTGAAAGAAGGAAACTACTTTCAATCCAATCTGACATTCTTATCTTAAAGGGAGGCAGTTATGATGCGTGTTGTTTCTACAAATCAAGCACCTGCAGCAATTGGACCATATTCACAAGGGATCATCGTGAACAATTTATTTTACAGTTCTGGCCAAATTCCATTGACGGCTGAAGGCACAATGATTGAAGGGGATGTGGCAGCTCAGACACACCAAGTCTTTCAAAATCTGCAAGCTGTTCTGGAAGAAGCAGGGGCTTCACTTGAAACAGTAGTAAAAGCCACTGTGTTCATCAAGGATATGAATGATTTCGGTGCCATCAACGAAGTATACGGGGAATATTTCCATACACATAAACCAGCGCGTTCTTGTGTTGAAGTTGCCCGTTTGCCAAAAGATGCAGAGGTTGAAATCGAAGTAATCGCACTCGTGAAGTAATCTTCACGGGTGTTTTTTTATGCCAGGAAACTCTTGATAACGGCTTTTGTTTCATTATTAGGTCAAAAGAAACATAAAACGATTAAGTGAAAAATAAAATTTTTCAAAAAATTTTACATTTAAAGAAGGAATATCTAATGATTTCGTTGAATAAGTACAGTAGATTTCATCTAGGGAAAAAGGTGGTGAACAGAATGGAAGTTACTGACGTAAGATTACGCAGAGTGAACACCGACGGTCGCATGAGAGCGATTGCATCTATTACGCTGGATAATGAATTTGTTGTTCATGACATTCGTGTGATTGATGGGAACAATGGCTTATTCGTAGCGATGCCAAGTAAGCGGACTCCTGATGGGGAATTTCGTGATATCGCTCACCCGATCAACTCGGGTACACGCGGCAAGATCCAAGATGCCGTGTTATCAGAGTATCACCGTCTAGGTGAACTTGAAGAAGTGGAGTTAGAAGAAGCTGGCGCTTCCTAAAAGAATCTATTGCAACAAGAGCCTACTTCCACAGTAGTGCTCTTTTTTTTCTTTTCTTCCCAATACCCCAATGAATCCCTCTTAAAACCTCTTTTTGAAAAATATTTTCATTTTTTTAGTGAAAAGGTAAACTCTATACTATCTATTTAGTTATTGCTGACAGATTGTAAAAATCTAAAAAGTACACCTGCTCTTTTTATTATTACGGGTTACAGCGGTTGATTGGAGTGCAAGACGAAGACTCCTGCGGAAAGCGAAGTCTTGCACGGAAATCAAAAGCGGCTTTTAGAAGGGCAATCTATTTTTTATAAACAAAATTAGCGCTGCATACTATTCTTCTTTATCCTTCTTAATGAGTTACTATCGCCAAAATATTAGTTAACAAATCTATTACTTGACAAATATATGTATATTTTTCTCTATCCTTGAAATGAAAGAGCTTTTAGGATATATTCGTTATGGATAAAAAGGTTATTGGAGGACCAAAAATGACAAAACGATATGCCGTTATATTAGCTGCCGGACAGGGAACCAGAATGAAATCGAAGCTATACAAAGTTCTTCACCCTGTATGCGGTAAGCCTATGGTGGAACATGTGGTCGACCAAATTTCAACATTAAATATAGAAAAGGCCGTTACGATTATCGGTCACGGAGCTGATCTTGTGAAATCTCACTTGGAAGGCAAAAGTGATTTTGCACTTCAAGAAGAACAACTTGGTACAGCCCATGCGGTCATGCAATCAGAAGAGGTACTGGGCAATTTAGATGGTACAACTTTGGTTGTATGCGGAGACACTCCTCTTATCAAGGGAGAAACAATGGAGGCGCTTGTGAAGCATCATGAAGAACAAGGTGCAAAAGCAACCATTTTGACTGGTCACACAGACTCTCCTGATGGATACGGTAGAATCATCCGCAATGATTCAGGTTTGGTGGAACGCATCGTCGAACATAAAGATGCGTCAGAAGATGAAAGAAAAGTGAAAGAAATCAATACTGGTACGTACTGCTTTGATAATAAAGCATTATTCAATACGCTTAAGAAGGTATCAAATGACAATGTACAGGGTGAGTACTACCTGCCGGATGTCATTGAGATCCTTCAAACGGAAGGCGAGATCGTCAGTGCTTATCAAACAAGCGACTTTGATGAAACACTTGGAGTAAACGACCGCGTCGCATTATCTCAAGCAGAGACGACAATGAAAAAACGCATCAATGAACAGCATATGAGAAACGGTGTGACAATCCAGGATCCCGCCAACACATATATTGATGCGGGAGTGACCATCGGCAGAGACACTGTCATCATGCCGGGCACTGTGATCAAAGGGGATTCTTCAATCGGTGAGGATTCCGTGATTGGACCGAATTCGGAAGTCAAGGATTCAACAATCGGCGATCGCACGGTTCTGAAGCAATCTGTTGCACATGACAGCTCCATCGGATCTGATGTTCAGATTGGACCGTTCGCTCATATTCGTCCGGATTCAAGCATTGCGGATGAAGTGAAGATCGGTAACTTCGTTGAAATCAAGAAAGCCTCCTTCGGTAAAGGAAGCAAAGCTTCTCACTTAAGTTATATCGGTGATGCTGAGGTAGGAAGTGACGTCAATATCGGATGTGGGTCGATTACAGTCAATTATGACGGTAAGAACAAGCATCTTACACAGATTGAAGACGGTGTGTTCGTTGGCTGCAACTCCAATCTAGTTGCCCCTGTGAAGGTTGGGAAGGGTGCCTATATTGCAGCAGGTTCAACGATCACTGAAGATGTTCCGGGAGAGTCGCTTTCAATCGCAAGAGCTCGCCAGGTCAATAAAGAAAACTATGTAAAAAATCTTAATCATAAGAAATAAACTGGAGGTCCACCATGCCAAACTCTTATATTAATTCTAAGTTGAAAATATTCTCTCTTAATTCCAACCATGAACTTGCAAAAGAAATTGCAGATGAAGTTGGAGTAGAATTAGGGAAATCCTCTGTTAAACGATTCAGCGATGGAGAAATTCAGATCAATATCGAAGAAAGCATCCGCGGGTGTGATGTGTTCGTCATTCAGTCAACTTCTCAGCCTGTCAACGAAAACCTGATGGAACTGCTTATCATGGTTGATGCCTTGAAACGTGCATCTGCCAAAACGATCACAATCGTGATGCCTTATTACGGGTATGCACGTCAGGACCGTAAAGCAAGAGCACGTGAACCGATTACGGCCAAGCTTGTAGCAAACCTATTGGAAACGGCTGGAGCAACCCGTGTCATTACATTGGATCTGCATGCTCCTCAAATCCAAGGCTTCTTCGATATCTTGATCGACCACTTAATGGGAGTACCTATTCTGGCTGAGTACTTCCAGGAAAAAGGCTTTAAAAATGAAGACATCGTTATCGTATCTCCAGACCATGGCGGTGTAACAAGAGCACGTAAGCTTGCAGAGCGCCTGAAAGCACCGATCGCGATCATCGATAAACGCCGTCCTAAGCCTAACGTGGCAGAAGTCATGAATATCGTTGGTAATATTGATGGGAAAGTAGCGATCCTGATCGATGATATCATCGATACTGCAGGTACCATCACACTAGCGGCAAACGCATTAGTGGAAAATGGAGCGAAAGAAGTATTCGCTTGCTGTACGCACCCGGTTCTTTCAGGTCCTGCAATCGACCGCATCGAGAACTCCAATATCAAGGAATTGGTGGTATTGAATACGATCCAGCTGCCTGAAGAAAAGAGAATCGATAAGATCAAGCAGCTTTCCGTTGCCGAGCTGATCAGCGAAGCCATCATCCGTGTATACGAACAAAAATCTGTAAGTACACTATTCGATTAAGAGTTAATATCAGTGTTTGTGCTGTGATAAAGAACCCGTCCTCTCAATATGAGAAGGCGGGTTCTTTTATGTAGGAAGTAACTTCGAGTATTTTACACTTTCGGCACCTGGCCGCTCGAGAAGATTCGAGTCTCAGAGGATTCGTATACAGATAGGGGTATTGTTGAGCTGTGTATGAGGGATTTGATAATAAAAGTGTCGTTTTTGATAATATATTTCTGTTTTTGATAATAAAATTGGATTTTTGATAATATAGTGGTCGTTTTTGATAATATGCATAGAGCTGCATATTGGAAAGCTTGGATTGAAGCATAATTATGGGGGCAATTTACATGGGACGCGGTGGGATCTTAGTAGCAGCCCCCTTTTTTAATTAGATAATCTATTTTCAGCTGAAAAAAGACAAATAATCACTTACAAACGACAAAAACAGTCAGATGTAAGGTCGAACGGCCACATAGCCTGACCCCGAGGAGTTTTGCTCCGCCGGAAAAAGTCAAAGAACGATTCACGGGCATTCAGAACCTAATTCCCTCACACGTTTTAACCAATCTAAAATTCACATGTTTATTCCCCTTGCTAATAGGGTAATTACTATATATAGAAACTCGACAATCAAAAGATTAGGGAAGGTGTTGGATTAAACATGGCAACAGAATTAAAAGCAAATACAAGAGATGATTTTAAACGCTCAACTTTAACGAAGCTTAGACACAGCGGAAATATCCCGGGTGTAGTCTACGGCTATAAAACAGAG
The DNA here is from genome assembly GCF_052828565.1 of Rossellomorea sp. NS-SX7. NCBI lineage: Bacteria > Bacillati > Bacillota > Bacilli > Caryophanales > Bacillaceae > Rossellomorea > Rossellomorea sp. NS-SX7. The sequence continues at coordinate 4,076,679 of NZ_CM128249.1, forward strand.
AACACACCAATTGCGATTGACGCAATCACATTCATCAAAACAATCCGTGAAGTGGGAAGAAACGGAATCATTTCCTTGAACATCAACGGTAATAAACAAAATGTCATATTAAGTGATTACCAACAGGATCACATCAAAGATGAAATCACTCATGTTGACTTCCTTGCAGTTAACATGTCTCAGGAAATCGATGCTGATGTACGCATCGAGCTTACAGGAGAGGCTGCAGGTGTAAAAGACGGAGGAGTGCTTCAGCAGCCGCTGCATGAAGTATCTGTCACAGCGAAGCCTTCAGATATTCCTGAATCGATTGAAGTGGATATCACAGAGCTTCAAGTGGGTGACACGGTAACCATCGGGGATGTACGTAATAACTACAGCGTTACATTGAATGAAGAAGATGACCGTACGATCGCTTCGATCCTGGCTCCTCGACAAGAAGAAGAAATTTCAACTGGTGAAGAGCAGGAAGAAGGCGTTCCTGAGAACGAAGAGGGCAGAGAGACTGAAGCCAGCGAAGAAAGCGAGTCTTCTGAAGAATAAAATGCATTTTTTTAGCGTAACCTTTTGCAGGTTGCGCTTTTTACGTTTATCCTAGAAGTAATAGGTCAGAATGAGGTGGAAGTATGAAATTAATCGTAGGACTCGGAAACCCGGGCTCGCAATATGAAAAAACAAGACATAATATCGGGTTTGTGATTGTTGATGCCCTTGCAGAGCGGTTAGGCGTCTCTTTAAATCAATCAAAGTTTAAAGGGGTTTACGGAACTTATCATTATAAGGGAGAGAAAATCGTCCTTTTAAAGCCGCTTACATATATGAATTTATCAGGAGAAAGCATCGTCCCGTTAATGGATTATTTCGATATAGATGAAGAAGACCTGCTGGTCATCTATGATGATCTGGACCTGCCTGTAGGCAAAATCAGGCTCCGTCAGAAAGGGAGTGCAGGGGGCCATAATGGTATCAAGTCAACGATTGCCCATCTAGGCACTCAGAACTTCAACAGGTTACGAGTGGGGATCGACCGTCCGACCAATGGAATGAGCGTCCCCGACTATGTACTCGGCAAGTTCAATAAGGAAGAACAACCGGAATTGGATAAAGTCATTTCCGACTCGGTCGATGCATGTGAAACATGGTTTGATAAGCCGTTTATTGAAGTTATGAATAAGTTTAATTAAACTCTGTGCATCCGATTTCAACGGTTGATTGGAGTGCAAGATGAAGATTTCCGCGGTAAAAGCGGAGAGCGAAGTCTATCACGGAAATCAATAGCGGTGATTAGAATGGAAAACAAAGCAGCCAGCTGAATATCTCCCTTCTATTACGTTCATACTAGTCGTATAAATGTAAATGGAGGGATATCAATTGGCTATCCACTATCATTGCCGTCATTGCGGGACAACGGTCGGGACGATTTCCAATATGTCGGTTCACTCAGAACAGCTGGGAATCCATAAACTGACTGAGGAAGAACGACTGCATATGGTTCAGTACCAGAACAATGGAGATATCCACGTTCGGACAATTTGCGAAGATTGTCAGGAGAGTCTGGAAAGAAACCCGGATTATCATCAATTGGATTATATCATTCAATAAGTTTATACAGCCTTCAAAGGAACAACGCTTTGGTAGCAGAACCAAAGCATTTTTCTGTTTATAAATAGTGCCTGATAATGGATCTGGAATGTTTGGAAATAGTGAAGCGATAGATATAGAACGATCGACGGGGAGGAGCTTACTCTTGAAAGGTATATTAAAACAAATTCACCAGAGCGAAGAACTTCAATCTCTCATTACCGGAATTGAAGAACAATTATCGGAACAGCTTGTAGCTGGACTGGCAGGCTCTTCGCGTGCCGCATATATAGCGGATGTATATGTAGAGACAAATAAATCCACCATGGTGGTTACCCATAATTTATTTCAAGCCCAGAAGATATATGATGACCTGACTCAGTTTCTTTCTGAAGAGGAAGTCTATCTGTATTCCGCTAATGAATTGATAGCAGCGGAGCTGAGTGTAGCAAGTCCGGAGCTGCGGTCCCAGCGGATTGAAGTGTTGAATAAGCTGGCAAAAAATCAAAAAGGTGTGTACATTGTTCCTGTTGCGGGATTAAGAAAGATTCTTCCCGACAAACGGATGTGGGAGAAAAATCAAATCACCTTTACGTATGGAGAAGATATCGATCTCGATGATGTATTGAATCAGTTGGTTCAGATGGGGTATCAGCGTACAGGAATGGTAAGCACCCCGGGTGAGTTCAGTCTCCGCGGCGGAATTGTCGATATTTACCCGTTAACCCTTCCGAATCCTGTGCGGGTTGAGTTGTTTGATACAGAAATCGATTCCATCCGTACATTTTCAGTGGATGATCAGCGGTCCATAGATAAGCTGGAAACGATTGAAGTCGGTCCTGCTTCCGAGGTGCTGATGAATTATGAAGATATGGGGAGTTTAATTCAAAAGATTGAATCCGGCATGTCCAAAAGCCTGAAGAAGATAAAAACGGACAGTGTGAAAGAAAAACTCACAGAATATATTGGTCACGAAATCGCGCAGCTTGAGAATGGGCAGATCCCTGAACAGATCTTTAAGTATCTCTCCCTGGCTTACGAAACGCCTAGTAGTTTGCTAGACTATTTGCCGGCTGACAGTGCGATATTCTTTGATGAATACAGCAGGATCCTTGAAATGAGTGATTCCCTGGAAAAAGAAGAAGCAGAGTGGTATACATCTCTTTTGCAGGAAGGGCAAATCATTCACGATATTTCCGTTTCTCACAAATTTCAATCCCTTACAGCCAATACGAAGCTGCCTAAGGTTTATTTCTCGTTGTTTCTACGGCATATCCCCAATACAAGCCCTCAGAACATTTTCAATGTCACGGCCAAACCGATGCAGAGTTTTCATGGGCAGATGAATGTCTTGAAGGCAGAGCTGGATCGCTGGAAGAAAGGGAAATACACCGTTGTTCTGCTTGGTCCGGATGAAGAACGTGTAAAGAAGCTTCAGCGTGTACTCGATGACTATAAAATTGAAATCGCGTTTGTCGAAGATGGTTCCAAGTTATTAAAAAGCAAGGTTCAAATGATCAATGGAAGCCTTACGAGCGGATTCGAGCTCCCGATGCAGAAGCTCGCTGTCATCACAGAGGAAGAGCTGTTCAATAAAAAAACAAAAAAGAAACCGAGAAGGCAGAAGCTTTCAAATGCTGAACGGATCAAAAGCTACTCCGAACTGAAAGTCGGGGATTACGTGGTGCATGTCAACCACGGGATCGGAAAATATTTAGGGTTGGAAACACTGGAAATCAACGGCGTGCATAAGGATTATCTTCACGTCAAATACCAAGGCAGCGATAAGCTCTATGTTCCGGTAGAGCAAATCGAGCTTGTCCAGAAGTATGTCGGCTCCGAGAGTAAAGAACCCAAGCTTTATAAGTTAGGCGGCAGTGAGTGGAAAAAGGTTAAATCCAAGGTGCAGTCGTCCGTTCAGGATATTGCAGACGATCTGATCAAGCTTTACGCAGAGCGTGAAGCGGCAAGAGGTTATGCCTTTTCCCCTGATGGTGATATGCAGCGTGATTTCGAAACAGCCTTCCCTTATGAAGAGACGGATGATCAATTAAGGTCGATTCATGAAATAAAGCACGACATGGAAAAAGAACGTCCAATGGATCGATTGCTGTGCGGAGACGTTGGGTACGGTAAGACCGAAGTGGCCATCCGTGCTGCTTTTAAAGCAATTGCAGATGGAAAGCAGGTTGCCTTCCTCGTCCCTACGACAATATTGGCGCAGCAGCACTATGAAACCATCAAGGAACGCTTTCAAGACTTTCCTATTGAAATCGGATTGCTAAGTCGTTTCCGGACGAGAAAGCAGCAGCAGGAGACGATCAAGGGACTGAAGACGGGAACGGTGGATATCGTTGTGGGTACACACCGCCTTTTATCTAAAGATATCGTATATCGTGATATCGGATTGTTGATCATTGATGAAGAACAGCGATTTGGTGTTACGCACAAAGAAAAGATCAAACAGCTCAAAACGAATATTGACGTTCTGACATTGACGGCGACCCCGATCCCCCGTACCCTTCATATGTCGATGCTCGGGGTGAGGGATCTGTCTGTCATAGAAACACCGCCTGAGAACCGATTCCCGGTCCAGACGTATGTGATGGAATACAATGGTCCGCTGATCAAAGAAGCGATTGAGCGGGAATTGGCGAGGAACGGTCAGGTATACTTCCTCTATAACCGTGTGGAAGATATTGAACGTAAAGCGGATGAAATATCGATGCTCGTCCCTGATGCAAGGGTGGCATATGCTCACGGTCAAATGAGTGAAAGTGAGCTGGAGTCAGTCATATTAGGCTTCCTTGCAGGTGAATACGATGTACTTGTCACGACGACCATCATCGAAACAGGGGTTGATATTCCAAACGTCAATACACTCATCGTTTTTGACGCAGACCGAATGGGCTTATCGCAGCTGTATCAGTTGAGAGGGCGTGTTGGACGCTCGAACAGGGTGGCATATGCTTACTTTACGTACCGGAAAGATAAAGTACTGACGGAAGTAGCTGAAAAACGGCTTCAGGCGATCAAGGAATTCACAGAGCTTGGATCCGGATTTAAAATCGCCATGCGTGATTTGACCATCCGAGGCGCAGGGAATCTGCTCGGTGCACAACAGCATGGATTCATCGACTCTGTTGGATTTGATCTTTACTCACAAATGCTGAAAGAAGCGATCGAAGAGAGGAAGGGTGATCTGCCGAAAGAGCCCGCTTCCACCTTTGAGGTTGATATTGAAGTAGATGCCTATATCCCTGACGACTACATCAAGGACGGTCATCAAAAGATCGAAATGTACAAACGCTTCCGTTCGCTTTCATCTCTCCCGGAAATAGAAGAACTCCAGGAAGAGATGCTGGACCGATTCGGGGAGTACCCTGAAGAAGTGGAGTATCTGTTCCTCATTTCCGAAATGAAGATATATGCGAAAAATACGGACCTGGAAGCAATCAAGCAGGAACAGAAAACCGCCAATATTTATATGTCCCCTGAAGGAACCAACCGGATCGACGGATCCAAAGTATTCGATCTGTGCAACAAACACGGACGTGCCGTGGGACTTGGAATGGAAGGATCGAAATTAAAGATCTCCATCAATACCGCACGCCTTGAAACATCGAAATGGTTCCACATGGCATACGACATCATCAAGAACCTGGATACAGCACTAAAAGAAGAAAACCACGTTTCTTGATGACAGCCTTTTATTTATTTTGATCAAGAAAACAATTAGAGGGAAGCGGTTATTCTTTTTGTTTAAGAAAAAAGTCTCACTCACAGCCGTCACTTTCGATACAATCAGATGATTTTCGACATTTAATTCTAATATTCGTTATCACATTGTAACTGAACTGTAAACGCGTTTACTGGTTTATTTTACTATGATAGGGGTATAAGTATTAATGCAGCTGCCAACTTTGGAAAAAGTAACCTGCACTAGCATTTTAGTGAAATTACAGAAAAAATAACTGAATGTGTATAGAACTTCTAAGATGTAAGATACTAAACTCAACAATGGCAAAGTATTCAAAGTAAATGAATGCCTTGCTAAATAAAAATCATCTGATGAAAGTGAGGCAACTATAGATGAAAGCAACTGGAATTGTTCGTCGTATTGATGATTTAGGACGCGTTGTTATTCCGAAAGAAATTCGCAGAACGTTAAGGATCCGCGAGGGAGATCCACTTGAGATCTTCGTTGATCGTGACGGGGAAGTCATCTTAAAGAAATATTCTCCTATCAGTGAGCTCAGTGATTTTGCGAAGGAATATGCGGAAGCATTATACGACAGTTTAGGAAGTGCGGTCCTGATTTGCGACCGTGATGCGGTGATCGCTATTGCCGGTGCATCAAAGAAAGAGTATTTAAACAAAAACGTAAGTGAATTAATTGAAAAAGTGATGGATGATCGTACATCCCTTCTACACACTCAGCAGGGACAAGCTGAACTAGTAGATGGACATGATGAAGATGTGAATTCATATACGATCGCTCCGATTGTAGCAAATGGAGATCCAATTGGTGCCGTTGCTATTTTTTCAAAGGATCGCACTGTTGGTGAAGTGGAACAAAAGGCAGTGGAAACGGCAGCTGGCTTCTTGGCAAGGCAAATGGAATCATAATTTGAAGAGAGTGGCACCTGCCACTCTTCTTTTTTTTGAAAGGGGCAAGTCGCCTCCACCAAGCCGCTTTCGCTTTTCATTGTCCAGCTCCAGTGGCTAGAGGCTCGAGGTCATAAGCCAAAAACACCAAAAGGCAAAAGAACGCCTTTCCGGTGTTTTCATCTTAAGCTTGTCGCCTCTGTGCATGCCGCTTCCGCTTTTCATTGTCCAGCTCTAGCGGCTAGAGGCACATGTCATAAGCCAAACCGCCCAAGAAGGCAAAGAGCGCCTTCATGGCCGATTCGTCTTATGCCACCCGCCTCTGATCAAGCCGCTTCCGCTTTTCATTGTCCAGCTCCAGCGGCTAGAGGCTCGAGGTCATAAGCCAAAAACACCAAAAAGGCAAAAGAACGCCTTTCCGGTGTTTTCGTCTTATGCTTGTCGCCTCTGTGCAAGCCGCTTCCGCTTTTCTGCATTTATGATAAAATGTCAATTATATACTGGATATACGTTTGTACATATGCTCGGTTTTAGTTTTATATGGAAAGGCAGGAAGCTCGGTGAGGAAGCAGTACTCCTCCAAGCAATTTCTTAAAGGGGCCATGGTATTGACGGTGGCTGCTCTCTTGACGAAGATATTGAGCGCCGTGTATCGGGTTCCTTTTCAGAATATCGTTGGAGATATCGGTTTTTATATATATCAGCAGGTTTACCCTTTTTACGGGATAGCGATCGCGTTATCCACTTACGGATTTCCTGTTATCATTTCAAAGCTTGTCGCTGAGAAGCTTGAAGAGAATGATGAGGAAGGGGCGAAGGATGTGGCCCTGACCTCGTTTCTGTTTTTGTGCATCGTAGGGTTGATATGGTTTCTGATCATCTATTTCGGTGCTGGCCTGATTGCCGGATGGATGGGGGATCCGCATCTCGTTCCGCTAATCCAGGTCATTTCCCTGTCATTTTTACTTCTGCCCCCTTTGTCTGCAATGAGAGGATACTATCAAGGAAAAGAAAACATGCTTCCGACTGCAGTCTCACAGGTGGCAGAACAGAGTTTCAGGGTTGTTACGATCCTGGTGTTTTCATTCCTGTTGGTGAGTCAGGGCTATTCATTATACACAGTTGGAAAGGGTGCGTTATTCGGCTCGATCATCGGGGGGATAGCGGGTATCATCGTGCTGATTTTTTTCTTTGCATTGAAAAAGGAACCGCTTCTGTCATCGGGGATCTTCACGCTATCGAAGGGTTATCTCTCCATTTGGAAAAGGTTGTTGAAGGACGGGACAGCTATTTGTGTCAGCGCTATGCTGTTGATCCTTCTTCAATTCATCGATTCATTAAACGTATACGCATTATTGACTTCCTCCGGCATGGAAGAAAGTGCTGCCAAACAGTGGAAGGGAATTTATGACCGCGGACAGCCTTTTGTGCAGCTGGGGAATGTGGTCGCCACCTCTATTTCACTCACCATCGTTCCTTTGGTGACGAGTGCTTTTATAGGTAAGAAAGAGTCACTGGTGAGAGAATACAGTCAATTATCGTTAAAAATCAGTATCATCATCGGCTTCGCTGCATCGCTCGGTTTGATCAATCTCATCGTCCCTACGAATACGATGTTGTTCGAGAATGCCTCCGGTTCCGATGTGCTTGCCGTTTTTTGTGTCTCGATTTTTTTCAGCTGCTTGATCCTTACATTCTCGGGGATATTCCAGGGGATCGGAAGCATTTATTATCCGGCGTTCTGCATCATTGCCGGAGTCATCTTTAAATATGCAGGGAATGCCAGTCTTGTTCCTGCATTCGGTACGATGGGAGCCTCTCTTTCAACGATTTTATCCTTGGCGATGATCACGCTTCTGATGGTTTTAAGGTTAAGGAAGATCTTCCCGATCAGACTGATCGATTCCTCATTTTTTAAAACACTGTTCGTAAGCGGGGCTGCGATGACCCTTACGCTTCAGGCATTGATGCTGCTGTATGAGATCGTTTTGACAGCCGGGATGCCCGAACGCGGAATGGCAGTCGTCTTCTCTTTGGGAGGAGTGTTCATTGGCGGGGCGGTGTTCATGGTTGTTTTACTGAGAGGGAATGTGCTGAGTCAGGAAGAGATCGGCTTTCTGCCCTTTGGAAGCAAGTGGGTGCGGCTGATGGAGATAATCCAGCCAATTACAAAAAGCAGATAGGAGAATCATATGAATACCATAACAATTGTCGGCCTGGGAGCTGGGGACATGGAGCAGCTGCCTTTAGGTGTTTATCGCATCATTAAAAATAGCGATTTTTTATATTTACGGACAAAAGAACATCCTGTGGTGAGCGATTTAATAAAAGAAGGAGTGACATTTCAATCCTTCGATGAAATCTATGAAAAACATGACCGATTTGAACAGGTGTATGAAGAGATTACAGAGGTGCTTGTTTCTCGCGCTGAAAAAGGGCCGCTGGTCTACGCTGTACCAGGCCATCCGCTTGTTGCCGAAAAGACGGTTCAGCTTCTGCTGGATCTTCATCAGCAAGGAAAGATTGATGTAAAGGTCGGAGGCGGCCAAAGTTTCATTGATGCACTTTTTGCATCTGTCGGAGCCGATCCGATCGACGGATTTCAATTATTGGATGGGACAAGCCTGAGGCTTCAGGATATCCATATGAACCAGCAGCTCATCATCGGACAGGTATATGACGGCTTTATCGCCTCTGAAGTAAAGCTGACGCTGATGGAACTTTATCCATATGATTACGAAGTGAAGCTCGTTACCGCTGCAGGCAGCAAGGATGAGAAAGTGGAAACCATCCCTCTCGTTGAGCTAGACCGCGCGGCGGGTCTCAGTAATTTAACGAGTCTCTATGTCCCGGCTGTTAAAGAGATGGAGGCTTCCTTCAAGCAATATGGAACGCTGAGGGAAATCATCTCAACCTTGCGGGGGCCGAACGGATGCCCGTGGGATAGGGAACAGACACACCAATCCCTGAAGAAGTATTTGATAGAAGAAACCTATGAATTACTGGAAGCCATTGATGAAGATGATATTGATCATATCGTCGAGGAGCTTGGGGACGTCCTCCTTCAAGTCATGCTTCATGCCCAGATCGGGGAAGATGAAGGAATGTTCACGATGGAGGAAGTCATTGAAAGCATCGCTTCTAAAATGGTTCGCCGCCATCCTCATGTGTTCGGAACGGTCGATGTCGAAAATACCGAGCAGGTCAAGATGAACTGGGAAAAGATCAAACAGAAGGAAAAAGGCGGAACGGAAGAACCCGTGTCTATGCTAAAAAATACTGCTAAGGGAATGCCGGCTCTCATAAAGGCATATGAATATCAAAAAAAGGCGGCCAAAGTAGGCTTCGACTGGCCGGATGTAAAAGGCGCCTGGGCTAAAGTATGGGAAGAATTGAAGGAATTCGAGAAAGAAGCGGAGAATAATAGTGAAACCGCAATAAAGAAAGAGTTTGGGGATATCTTGTTTGCTCTTGTCAATGTTGCGAGGTTCTATAAAGTGTTTCCCGAGGAAGCGCTGGCGATGACCAATACGAAGTTTTACCGCCGCTTTTCCTATGTAGAGGAAAAAGTCCGCAGCTCGGGAAAGGCCTTTGACGATTTTACTCTGGAAGAACTTGATGCCTTCTGGAATGAAGCGAAAAAGAAAAATATCGAGTAGGGGAGTTTTATTAATGGTATCGATGAGATTGGATAAATACTTGAAAGTATCCAGATTGATCAAAAGAAGGACGCTTGCGAAAGAAATCGCCGATCAGGGCAGGATCCTTGTCAATGGCACACAGGCCAAAGCAAGCTCCAATGTAAAAGTCGGGGACGAGCTAAGTGTAAGGTTTGGACAAAAAGTGATGAGGGTAAAGATAGAAAGGCTGCTTGATACAACCAAAAAAGAAGAAGCATCAAGCCTTTATTCCGTCATTTCTGAAGAAAGAATCAAAGAGGAGTCGGAGTAAGCACGTCTTATTTTTGTTCTTAAACACCCCCCGTATACATACATATAGTACAAAGCTTGTACTATGTGAATGTGAGGGATAAATATGAACCAATATTATGATGGAAACAAAGACAAGACTTCTTACCAGGAACATGATGTCATCATGAGAGGCAGGAAGCTGCTCGATATCACCGGAGTCAAACAAGTGGAAAGCTTTGATAACGAAGAATTCCTGCTCGAAACGGTCATGGGTATCCTGTCAGTAAGGGGTCAGAACCTGCAAATGAAAAATCTCGATGTCGATAAAGGGATTGTCTCGATTAAAGGAAAGGTGTTTGATCTGATTTACTTGGATGAACACAATACGGAGAAGGCTAAAGGACTCTTTAGCAAGCTATTTCGATGACTCTGACGACCCAGTTTTACACCATGCTTTCCATGATAGGCATGGGAGCTTTATTTGGTGCGTCACTGGACACCTATAGTCGGTTCTTAAACCGTTCCCAGCGGAAACGGTGGCTGGTTTTCATAAACGACCTGTTGTTCTGGATCTTTCAAGCTCTGTCGATTTTTTATACGTTATTTTCGGTCAACTCCGGGGAGCTTCGCTTTTATATCTTCATTGCGCTGCTTTGTGGATTTGCCGGATACCAGGCACTGCTTAAACAAGGATATCTTCACTTGTTGGAAAAAATGATCCGTTTTATTATTTCTCTTTACAATTTTTTGGTTTCAATGGTGAAAAAAGTACTGTATACGCCGATAAAATGGTTAGTGGTTTTACTGATTACGCTGGTTCTTTCTATAGCGAAGGGGCTCTTGAAAGTCGTGACCTTCCTGCTGAAGGTAGTTTATTCCATCATTAAATGGGCGATTAAGCTCGTATTGAGTCCGGTTTGGTGGATTCTTAAAGGTATATGGAATTTATTGCCGAATCATCTTACAAAAAGAGTCGAGAAGTTATATAATAAAATGGCAGGATTTATTACGGTCTATATCAAAAAAATATATAGAGTCATAGAAAAGGTGAAAAAGCGCTTTAAAAAATAGCGCCTTTTCCCTTTCCTTCTGTCTCTAGTAAAAAAGGAGGTTTTGGAATGAGGAAAAACGTTACGTCCATGGAAAATGAATATGTCCGCAACCAGGAACATATACATAAGTCTTCATCTAAGAGAAAAAAGCGTTTGGTTCGAAGATTGTCCTTATTTTTCGTTTTAGTGCTGGCAATTAGTGGATTTTTGATCTCGACTCTCATTTCCAGAGCCCAAATGTTAGAAGAAAAACGCACAGAAAAAGCACAGCTTGAAGATAAAATGGAACAACTGAAAGATCATCAAAGTGCCTTGGAAGAAGAGATCGTCAAGCTTAACGACGATGAATACATTGCCAAGCTTGCACGCCGCGATTATTTCTTATCCGACGAAGGTGAAATTATTTTTAATATCCCGGAACCGGAGAAAAAGAAAGAATAAGAAGAGGTGTCTTATTGACACTCTTTTTTTTAATTGGCTATAATATATAGTAAGGTTTATCTTTTATTATTTTAAGGAGGAGCATTTCTTTTATGTCAATCGAAGTAGGCAGCAAGTTACAGGGTAAGGTAACAGGCATTACAAATTTTGGAGCGTTCGTGGAGTTAGCGGAAGGTTCAACTGGTTTAGTACACATTAGTGAGGTTGCGGACAACTACGTTAAGGATATCAACGAACACCTTAAAGTTGGCGATGAAGTAACAGTTAAAGTTATTAATGTTGAAAACGATGGGAAGATCGGTTTATCCATCCGTAAAGCGAAAGACCAGCCACAACGCCCACAGCGCCAGCAGCGCCCTCAGCGTCCGCGTAACAACAAACCAAGTGATACACGCCCGAAGGAGAACTTCGAGCAAAAGATGGCACGCTTCTTGAAAGACAGTGAAGATCGTCTGTCATCTTTAAAGAAGAACACTGAATCCCGACGCGGCGGAAGAGGAGCGAAAAGAGGCTAACTTGCTGTCTATTAACTAATATAGCAGGTTGTACGACAGGAACAGGCACATTCATTATTGAGTGTGTCTGTTTTTTTATTTTATTAAAGAGGATTTACACTGTACTCCACCGAATATATGTTTGTAAACAGACAAATGGGGTGGCGGTAAAATGAATAAGGAAGAACTTCTCGATCATCATGACTATTTTATATCCTGGCTTAAAGAGTTGAATCATATAGAGGAAGACAAATGGTATGCACCGATGGAGGAAGGGAAATGGTCGATTGGTGCAAATGTGTCGCATATCATGAAATGGGACCGATATTCCGTGGAACACATCTTGCTGCCGGATCTCCAAGACGGAGCGGTTCTTCCTCCATTTCCGGAGTTTGAGGAGTTTAATCGTAAAGCGGCGGCTTATGCTCAAGGTGAAAGGACTCAGGGACACTTGCTGGCGGAAAGCGTTGAAGCGAGAAGGTCCATCAGGGCATATATTGATTCTTTGACTGAGGAAGAACTCGATCTGTCATTTGAAGTAGGTGACCATCTCTATACATTAAGGGAATTCTTCGAGGATTTCATGGGACACGACAAACATCATCAGAATCAGATCGAAGAAGCGCTCTATAAGGAAAAAGCATAAGTGACACAAAAAAAGACTATCCATTCTTGGATAGTCTTTTGAAATATGACCCGTACGGGATTCGAACCCGTGTTACCGCCGTGAAAGGGCGGTGTCTTAACCGCTTGACCAACGGGCCTTAACAATATGGTAGCGGCGGAGGGGATCGAACCCCCGACCTCACGGGTATGAACCGTACGCTCTAGCCAGCTGAGCTACACCGCCATATGTTTTAAGCACAAAATCTATAATACATAGAAACAAAAATCTTGTCAACAGATATTATAAAAGAATTTGTCAAAATTCCTTCAAGTCAGTCTGTGTCTAAGTCATAGGTGGTAATTGAAAAAATAGAAACGTTTATAAAATGAAATATTCAGAATATTATAACGGAATGAAGGGAATGCCGTCGAAACATTCTTAGGCTCGATTCCCTCATTTTGACAAACTTCTGAACTTGTCCCATTTATACTTAACAAAAAAGTAAATGGGGAGTGTTTGTTACATGGGTAAAGCCAATCAGACAATCATAGAACCTGTTCAAAATGTAGACATTGAACACACCAGACTGGAATTGTCTAAAGGAATCAAGTCCATCTATTCCAAATTGGAATGGCTGTTTGTGCAAAAGGGGATCGCACTGTTCATCATCGGTTTTTTACTGGGAAGGGCACTCATTCTGTCGCATTTGACTCCATTCGCGCTTCCTTTCTTTGCCTCTGTGTATCTCGTACGGAGGGAAAAGTCCCCAATCGCTCTGTTGGGGCTGCTTGCAGGGTCCGTTACATTATCGTTCTCTAGTATCAGTTATACGTTTGCAAGCACGATTATATTCCTATTAATCTTTCGTTTAACACAAAAATATCATAAAAATGAACTGAAATATGTTGCGTTTTATGTGTTATTCACTGTGATAGGAGTCAAGCTTTCGTTCAATTACATCCAGCAGGATCAAGTCATTACGATATACAATGGTGTCATGGCACTGATTGAAGCGAGTCTGGCCTTTCTGTTAACGTACATTTTCATTCAAAGTGTACCGCTGGTGACGGTTCAGCGCAGAAGACGCTCACTAAAAACAGAAGAAGTGGTCAGTCTGATCATCCTTCTCGCTTCCATCATGACCGGGACAATCGGGTGGGCAGTATACAGTCTGTCCATTGAACATATTTTATCCAGGTACCTGGTTTTATTATTTTCGTTTGTGGCAGGGGCTACAATCGGTTCAACAGTAGGGGTCGTAACCGGTCTGATTTTCAGCCTGGCGAGTGTTGCGAGCTTTTATCAAATGAGTTTGCTTGCTTTTTCGGGTCTTCTGGGCGGATTGATGAAAGAAGGGAAGAAATTTGGAGCGGCAATTGGTTTGTTAATCGCTACCCTGCTTATGGGAATGTACGGAGATAGTGATACGGTTTTGACTAAAACACTGTATGAATCCGGTGTGGCGATACTCTTATTGTTCCTGACACCTCAGAGTCTGGCGGTGAAAATTGCGAAACATATTCCGGGGACACCCGAATATCAGCAGGAACAGCAGGGATATATGAGAAGGGTGAGGGATGTGACTGCAAACAGGGTCACTCAATTTTCTTCTGTATTTCAGGCGTTATCCAAAAGCTTTCAGCAAATAGAAGAGCAGTTTGAAGAGGAGGAAGATAAAGAGTTTGATTATTTCTTGAGCAATGTCACAGAAAAGACGTGTCAGACGTGCTTTAAAAAGGACCAGTGCTGGTCAAGGAATTTCGATAAAACCTACAATCTGATGAAAGATGTGATGAATGAGTTCGATCAAGGGAAAATCCCGCTGTCTCCCCGCCTTCACCGGGAACTGGACAAACACTGTACGAAAGAAAAGAAGCTTCAGGACACGATTTATCAAGAGCTGACATTTTACCAGGCCAATCTCAAACTGAAAAAACAAGTGAAAGAGAGCAGGAGGCTGGTAGCCGATCAATTACTGGGCGTCTCAGAAGTCATGGGCAATTTCGCGAAGGAAATTCAAAGAGAAAGGGAAAATCATCATATACAGGAGGAGCAAATACTCGCAAGCATCAATGAATTCGGCATAGAGATCGAAAATATCGAAATTTATAACCTGGAACAGGGAAATGTGGATATTGATATGACGATTCCATACTGCGGAGGCCATGGACAGGGAGAAAAACTGATTGCACCGATGTTATCGGATATATTAGGAGAAAATATCGTGGTCTATAAGGAGGACTGTGCTCAATTTCCAAATGGTTACTGTCAGATGACGTTCAGGTCTGCGAAGAAATTTGTAGTGGATACAGGAGTATCGCATGCTGCCAAAGGGGGAGGTCTCGTATCGGGTGACAGTTATTCAATGATTGAACTTGGTGCCGGCAAATACGCGGTTGCCATCAGCGACGGCATGGGAAATGGTGAACGCGCCCATTATGAAAGCAACGAGACTCTCAGGCTGCTCCAAAAGATACTGGAATCGGGAATAGAAGAGGAGGTAGCGATTAAATCCGTTAATTCCATCCTGTCACTCAGGACGAATGATGAAATTTTCTCTACCCTTGATTTGGCGATGATCGATCTTCAAAATGCATCTTCGAAATTTCTGAAGATCGGATCGACCCCGAGTTTTATTAAACGTGGAGACAAAGTGATGAAGATAGAAGCCAGCAATCTTCCGATGGGAATGCTGCAGCATGATTTTGATGTGGATGTCGTTTCGGATCAGCTGAAAGCGGGGGATCTGCTGATCATGATGAGTGACGGGGCCTTTGAGGGACCTAAACATGTAGAAAACTATGATGTGTGGATGAAACGTAAAGTGTCGGAACTTCAAACCGATGATCCTCAGGAAGTCGCGGACATTCTAATGGAGGAAGTGATACGCTCAAGCTCAGGTTTAATAGAAGATGATATGACGATTGTGGTATCAAAAATCAAGCATAATATACCGAAGTGGTCGTCTATCCCTGTACAAAAAAATCATGAAAAAGATAAGAAAAGAATCTCTTAAGAAAGGAGATCCCCTCTATAAATATAGTGAAATGAAGTATAAATTCCTCCTGATTCGGCGAAGATGATACCATCTTTTGAATTAGGAGGGGAGTCTGATGAAGACAGGTACACTTCGTCAAATTCTATTGATAACGGATGGCTGCTCGAATCAAGGGGAAGACCCGATTGCCATGGCGGCACTTGCCAAGGAGCAGGGTATTTCAGTAAATGTCATAGGAGTCATGGATAATGATGTGATTGATGATAACGGCATGCAGGAGATTGAAGGAATCGCTCTATCGGGCGGCGGGGTAAGTCAGATTGTCTATGCCCAGCAGCTTTCGCAAACCGTCCAGGTGGTAACGAGAAAAGCGATGACACAAACCCTTCAAGGGGTAGTGAATAATGAATTAAAGCAAATCCTCGGTAAATCTGCTTCGATGGAAGAACTGCCGCCTGATCAGCGCGGGGAAGTAATGGAAGTAGTGGATGAGCTGGGAGAATCTGTGGACATGGAAGTGTTGATTCTTGTCGATACGTCTGCAAGTATGAAACATAAGCTCCCGACAGTCAAAGAAGCCTTGCTGGACCTGTCTTTGAGCTTGAATGCTAGAATGGGAGATAATAAATTTTCTGTGTTCGTATTTCCCGGGAAACGACAAGATGTCGAAAAATTGCTGGATTGGACACCAAAACTCGAAACACTTACGAGTATTTTCTCTAAATTGTCCCCGGGCGGCATTACTCCAACCGGACCGGCCATCTCAGAAGCATTGAGTTATTTCAAGAAAAAACGTTCATTAAGGGGATTGCTCTCTCGTGGCGATGATGAACAATACTTCGAAGAAACCATTTAATTTCCCTGCGGGGACAGTGATCAGGGGAAAATGGTATAAACAAATTTATACGATTGTTAAAGAGTTGGGGTATGGTGCCAACGGAATGGTGTATCTGGTGCAGGGAGCTTCCGGCTACCTGGCATTAAAGATGAGTGACAGCAATGTCTCCATCACTTCTGAAGTCAATGTATTGAAGTCATTTTCAAAGGTCCAGGGAACTCCCCTTGGACCTAAATTGCATCAGGTGGATGATTGGGAGACCAGAGGCCAGAGAATACATTTTTATACGATGGAATATATACAAGGTATGAATCTATTGCAATTTGTACAATCGAAAGGCTCTGCCTGGACAGGTGTACTGATCGCACAGCTGCTCTCTGACCTTGGAAGGATTCATGATGAGGGCTGGGTGTTCGGAGATCTGAAACCTGAAAATCTGATCGTCACAGGACCACCTTACAGGATACGCTGCATTGATGTAGGAGGGACCACGATACAGGGAAGGGCGATCAAAGAATTCACCGAGTTTTTCGACCGCGGATACTGGCTTGGGGGTTCGAGGAAAGCAGAACCTACCTATGATCTTTTTTCGGTCGGCATGATTTTAATCAATTTAGCTTATCCAGGACGTTTCAATAAGACGGGAACAGGGAATATGCAGCAATTAAGAAAGGCCATCGGAGCGAAAGACCAATTGAGCAAGTTTCAGTCTACAATCGAAAAAGCTTTAGAAGGGAGCTTTCGTTCTGCAGGTGAAATGAGAATGCATTTGCTGAATGGCCTCTCGCATAGCGGGAAAGCTCAACCTGCTGTCTCCAGGCCAGCCAGAAAGTCCGCAGCATCTTCATTTTCCAGTCAGCCTACTTCAAAGCCAAGCAGGGTTCAGAAACAAAAGCGGAAGAAATCGAGTCACTTCCTTGAAACTGTGCTGGTTGTCATGATTGTGTCGCTTCTATATGTCTTATATATCTACGGAGAGCTCATGTAGATTAGTAGTACCAGAAGGGTGAAATTGATACAATAGGGTAAAAGAGCCGAGGAAGAGGAAGTAAACATGATCGAGCAGACGACAAAAGAGTTCATTCAACGTCATCAGTTAATAGAAGCCGGGGACCGGATTGTGACGGCAGTATCCGGAGGACCGGATTCCTTGGCGCTGCTTCATTTTCTTCATATGAATAGAAAAGAATGGGGAGCCGAAGTCATCGCTGCTCATCTCGATCATATGTTTCGGGGAGAGGAGTCGTATCAGGAGCTCCTTTTTGTTAAGGATTTTTGTGCAGAGCGCAAGATTCCTTTTTACGGTGAAAGAATCAATGTTGAAAAAATCATGGAAGACAAAAATGGCAGCCTCCAGGAAACCGCCCGCAATGTGCGATACGATTTTCTCAGGGAAGTCATGGTGGATGTTTCAGCAGACAAACTTGCACTGGGCCATCATGGGGATGACCAGGTTGAAACGATTTTGATGAAGCTGACAAGGGGAACGGCAGGGAAAGGAAGGGCCGGGATCCCTTATAAGCGTGTATTCCCGCCGGGCATGATCATTCGTCCATTTCTGTCTGTCACCAAGCAGGAAATCGAAGAATATTGCCTGAAACAACGTCTTTCTCCACGCTTTGATCCCAGCAATGATAAAGAATTGTATACCAGGAATCGATTTCGGAAAACGGTCATTCCCTTTTTAAAAGAAGAAAACCCGCTGGTCCATCATCAATTTCAACAATTTAGTGAAGAAATAACAGAAGATGAACAGTTTTTAGAGGAATTAACACGGGAAAAGTTGAATAAGGTATGGAATAACACAGAGGTTTTCTCTGAGTTGGATATTGAAGGCTTTCTTGCAATGGCTGAGCCTTTACAAAGAAGAGGGATTCATCTAATATTAAACTATCTTTACAAACTAAGACCATCTTCTTTATCGACTATACATATTTACGATGTATTGGGTATATTAAGAGGAAAATCACCTAATGCTAGCTTGGATTTACCTGGAGGTCTCCGAGTAACAAGGGCGTATCACACCTGTTATTTTCACTTTGGGAAATTAGAGTCTGGTCAAGCCCCTTATTGTTATGAGCTAAAGGATAATAACCCTCTTACGCTTCCAAGCGGTTCTCAATTTGTTCTCCATGAATCTTTGTTGGATATTGAATCCTGTAACGGCGACTGCATTTTTCTTCATCGCGAGGACGTTGCACTTCCGTTATTCATTCGAACGAGAAAGACGGGGGATCGATTGAAAATCAAAGGCTTACAAGGAACAAAAAAGCTCAAATCCCTATTCATTGACGAAAAAGTTCCCCGCCATTTGCGTGATGAATGGCCGGTTGTCGTCGACTCAGAGGATAAGATCCTTTGGGTTCCCGGAATGAAAAAGTCAATTTACGATTTAGGAGAAGCCCGGGAAAATAGTTTAGTATTACAATTTAAAAGCAATCATCTTCTAGGAGGCAGTTGAACATTGTTAAATCAGGATATTGAAAAAGTATTGATTTCAGAAGAAGAACTTCAGGCAAAGATTAAAGATTTAGGCGCACAATTGACAGAGGAGTATCAAGATAAATTTCCTTTGGCAATCGGTGTATTGAAGGGTGCAATGCCTTTTATGGCTGACCTTTGCAAACGGATGGACACTCATATGGAAATGGACTTCATGGATGTTTCAAGTTATGGGAATTCCACTGTTTCTTCCGGCGAAGTAAAGATTGTGAAAGATTTGGATACCAAAGTCGAAGGCCGTGACATCCTGATCATCGAGGATATCATCGACAGCGGTTTGACACTAAGCTACCTTGTGGAGCTGTTCCGCTACCGCAAAGCGAAGTCAATCAGCATCGTCACTCTATTGGATAAGCCTTCGGGCCGTAAAGCGGATATCAAAGCAGATTATGTCGGCTTTATTGTGCCGGACGAATTTGTCGTTGGATACGGACTGGATTATGCGGAAAGATACCGTAATCTGCCGTATATCGGGGTGTTGAAACCTGAAGTGTATACAACAGGGGAATAAGTGTAATCTAAAGAGGGATATTCTATTCGTTCCAGTGGAAAACATCAAGCCCTATTTGTTGTAATGCCATGATTTACTATGATACTATTTTAGTTAGTTTGTTTACCCGTGGGAGGAGGTAAGGGATGAACCGGATCTTTCGTAACACCATATTCTATTTACTGGTCTTTTTAGTCATTATAGGTGTGGTGAGTTATTTCAGTAACAACAACGAACCAACCAAAAATATTGAATACAGTACGTTCATCAACCAGCTTGAAAAAGGGGAAGTCGAATCATTCTCCATTCAGCCTGGGAGAGGTGTATATGAGGTAAAAGGAGAGTTAAAAGGAGCTGAAGAAGGAGAATCCTTCTTAACTTATGTCCTTACTACCGATGGCAAGTTGATGGATCAAATCAATGCTGCAGCTTCTGAGCAGGGTATTGACGTCAACGTTTTACAAGCCAAAGAAACAAGCGGATGGGTATCGTTCTTTACAACGATCATTCCATTTGTCATCATTTTCATTCTATTCTTCTTCTTGCTGAACCAGGCTCAGGGCGGCGGAAGCCGAGTCATGAATTTCGGTAAGAGCAAGGCGAAGCTCTACAGTGAAGAGAAAAAGAAAGTCCGCTTTAAAGATGTAGCAGGAGCGGATGAAGAGAAACAGGAACTTGTAGAAGTCGTGGAATTCCTCAAGGATCCGCGTAAATTCTCTGAAATAGGTGCACGCATACCTAAAGGGGTGCTGTTAGTAGGACCTCCGGGTACCGGTAAAACATTGCTTGCCAGAGCAGCGGCAGGAGAAGCGGGAGTGCCGTTCTTCTCCATCAGTGGTTCTGACTTCGTTGAAATGTTCGTCGGTGTCGGTGCATCACGTGTACGTGATTTATTTGAAAACGCAAAGAAAAATGCGCCTTGTATCATTTTCATTGATGAGATTGATGCAGTGGGACGCCAGCGTGGAGCAGGACTTGGCGGAGGCCACGATGAACGTGAGCAGACGCTTAACCAGCTTCTTGTCGAAATGGACGGTTTCGGAGCCAACGAAGGGATCATCATCGTTGCCGCAACGAACAGACCGGACATTCTTGACCCGGCATTACTTCGTCCAGGACGTTTTGACCGTCAGATTACGGTTGACCGACCGGATGTCATCGGCCGTGAAGCAGTACTTCAGGTACATGCCCGCAACAAACCGCTTGACGATACGGTCGATTTAAAGGCGATTGCGATGAGGACACCAGGTTTCTCTGGTGCCGATTTAGAAAACCTGCTGAACGAGGCAGCCCTCGTGGCAGCCCGTGAAGACAAGAAAAAGATTGATATGCGTGATATCGATGAAGCAACAGACCGCGTCATTGCGGGACCTGCGAAGAAGAGCCGCGTTATATCTGAAAAAGAACGTAAAATCGTTGCATTCCATGAAGCGGGTCATACCGTGATTGGAGTGGTACTTGATGAAGCGGATATGGTACATAAAGTAACCATCGTTCCACGCGGTCAGGCTGGCGGATATGCCGTCATGCTGCCTAAAGAAGATCGTTACTTTATGACGAAGCCTGAGCTTCTTGATAAAATCACGGGCTTGCTCGGAGGTCGTGTCGCAGAAGAAATCATCTTCGGTGAAGTATCGACGGGTGCCCACAATGACTTCCAGCGTGCAACAGGTATCGCACGTAAAATGGTCACTGAATACGGGATGAGTGACAAACTCGGACCGCTTCAATTCGGTTCCCAGCAAGGCGGTCAAGTGTTCTTGGGCCGTGACATCAATAGTGAACAAAACTATTCAGATGCCATCGCCCATGAAATCGACATGGAAATGCAGCGCCTGATCAAGGAAAGCTATGCACGTGCCAAGAAGATTCTCACAGAGAACCGCGACAAGCTTGAACTGATTGCCAAAACACTGCTTGACGTAGAAACGCTAGATGCTGCACAAATCAAGCATCTCGTTGATCACGGAACATTACCTGAACGCATTTACGAATCTGACAAAGAAGACAAAAGCGACGTCAAGGTAAACATCCAAAAGAAAAACGAACAAAACGTAATCGAAGCAGAAACGACAGAAACAACAGAAACAACTCCTGAAAAAGACGATTCTGACAAATCAGATCGCACATAATACGAAAAAGAGGCTCACCACTGAGGTGCAGCCTCTTTTTTGTATAAAATGGTTAATGGAATTGGTTTTCAGAGTGGAGTAAAACAAACTTTAAAAGTTCGTGATGTGTTATAGCCTGTTCCAGCTGTTGATTGGAGTGGAAGACGAAGACTCCTGCGGGAAAAGCGAGTTAGGTGAGACCCCGCAGGAGCGCAAGCGACGAGGAGGCTCACCAACCGCCCGCGGAAAGCGAAGTCTTCCACGGAAATCAACAGCGGCGTTTAAAGTCTTCTCTCAATAACACAAACCAATGCATGGTTAAAGATTGTCCCTCGGCTTTTGTACTTACCTATTATTTATAAGATATGGTATGATGTTGGCAGTGTGTGAAAACAATTTAGTAGGTGAGAATATTGATTTTTGTAATGGATGTAGGAAATACAAACATCGTGTATGGCGTCTATGAAGGCGACCATTTAAAATATCACTGGAGATCGGAAACGAACCGTCATAAAACCGAAGATGAATTCGGCATGCTGGTAAAAAATCTGTTTCAGCACGTAAATTTGAAATTCGAAGAGATAGACGGGATCATCATTTCATCTGTCGTTCCGCCAATCATGTTCAGCTTGGAACGGATGTGCGAGAAGTATTTCAATATTACCCCGCTTGTTGTGGGCCCTGGCATCAAAACAGGATTGAACATCAAATACGAAAATCCTCGTGAAGTAGGGGCAGACCGGATTGTGAATGCGGTAGCTGGAATCCATGAATACGGAGGACCACTTATCATTGTGGACTTTGGAACCGCTACAACCTACTGCTATATCAATGAGGATAGACAATATATGGGCGGTGCGATCGCCCCGGGTATCGGCATTTCGACGGAAGCCCTGTATTCAAAGGCAGCAAAGCTGCCAAGGATTGAAATTGCACGTCCCGATCACATCATCGGGAAGAACACGGTGACGGCCATGCAGGCAGGCATACTTTATGGATATGTAGGACAAGTTGAGGGAATCGTACAAAGAATGAAAGCACAAAGTAAAGAGGAGCCAACTGTCATCGCAACTGGAGGGCTCGCTTCACTGATTTCAAAAGAATCAAATTCAATCGATGTAGTGGACCCATTCCTTACTCTTAAAGGATTAAAGCTAATTTATAAACGAAACATGAATTAGGGACGAAGGAAAGGAGCAAGAACATGAGTGACTATTTAGTAAAAGCCTTGGCTTATGAAGGGCAAGTGCGCGCGTATGCTGTAAGAAGTACAGAAACTGTTGGTGAAGCGCAAAAAAGACATGACACCTGGCCGACTGCTTCAGCTGCCCTGGGAAGATCCATCAGTGCCGGAGTCATGATGGGAGCTATGCTTAAAGGAGAAAATAAATTAACGGTTAAGGTCGAGGGCGGAGGTCCGATCGGAGCGATTCTTGTGGACAGCAACGCCAAAGGGGAAGTGAGAGGGTATGTTTCCAATCCTCATGTTCACTTTGATCTTAATGAGCATGGAAAGCTTGATGTACGCCGTGCTGTAGGAACATCGGGTACCCTTTCTGTCGTAAAAGATATCGGTATGCGCGATCACTTCTCCGGACAGGTGCCGATCGTGTCCGGCGAACTTGGTGAAGACTTCACATATTATTTTGTGACTTCAGAGCAGGTTCCTTCTTCGGTTGGAGTAGGGGTGCTTGTCAACCCTGATAATTCGATCCTTGCTGCTGGTGGATTCATCCTTCAGTTGATGCCGGGTACAGACGATGAGACGATTACAAAGATAGAAGAAAGACTGTCGAAGATACCGCCGATATCGAAGCTGATTGAAAAAGGACTCACACCTGAAGAAGTCCTGGAAGAAGTCCTTGGAAAAGGTGAAGTGAAGATTCTTGATACTATGCCGATATCATTCAAGTGTCAATGTTCAAAAGAACGATTTGCGAACGCAATCATCAGCCTGGGTGAAAACGAAATCCAGGAGATCATCGACGAAGATCAACAAGCGGAAGCAAAATGTCATTTCTGTAATGAAACGTATGTTTTTTCAGATAAAGAATTGGAAGTACTTAAAGAAGAAGCAAAATAGTAAACAGAACAGGGAGACATACAATCAATGAAATTGAAACCTTACCCTTTACTGATTGCAGCAGCTCTATTGCTTGTGACGAATATCGTCACGTTATTCCTATGGTTAAAGCCTGATGCCTCCTCCAGTATGGGTGGAATGAAAGCGGGTAACGAGGTCGTTGCCACGGTCGGCGGTGATTCTGTCACCCGAGAAGACTGGCTCTATTCGCTTGAACAGAAGTACGGCGAACAAGAACTTAAACAACTGATCAACCAAAAGGTGATTGAAAAAATCGCAAAGAAGTACAATATTTCCGTTTCGGATGAAGAGGTCAATCAGGAATATGCATTAATTCGTTCGGTATATAACTCGTTCGATGAAGAGTACACAGAAGACGAGGAAACCGTCAAAAACCAAATCAAAACAGACTTATTACTGGAAGAACTCCTGACGAAAGATGTGGAAGTTTCTGAAGATGAGATGAAAAGCTTCTACGAACAGAATGAAGAAATGTATTCGATCCCTAAAATGTATAACCTGAAGCAAATCAAAGTAGGGGATCAATCCGAGGCTGAGCAGGTCATCAAAGAACTTGAAAATGGTTCCAGCTTCGATGTCCTTGCAATGGAGCGTTCCATTGATGAACAAAGTGCTCATCTTGGTGGAGAAATCGGTTATATCCCTGCTAATGGAGAACTTTTATCCCCGGAAGCGGTGGAAGAAATCGATTCTTTGAAAGAAGGGAAATGGAGTAAGCCGGTGAAATCGGGATCTGACTATGCGGTGTACCTTTTAGAAGGCATCATGAAAGAAAGGCACTACAGCTATGATGATGTAAAATCCCAAATTCGACGTCAACTTGCAATTGAACAGGTGGAAACTCCGCTGCTCCCTGAAGCATTCTGGGACGAAGCCGATGTTGAATGGTTTTACGGTACAGAACAATAAGAAAAGCGGAGGCGGCTCGCCCAGAGGCGACAAGCATAAGACAGGGCAGCCATAAAGGCGCTCTTTGCCTTTCTGGATGGCATGGCTAATGTCTCGAGCCTCTAGCCGCCGTAGCTGGACAATAGAAAAGCGGAGTCGGCTTTAGCCCTGTAGCTGGACACTTCTCCAACAAACATAATTCTTTCTTATATAGCGAGACTGGCTTTTGGCCAGTCTTTTTACTTATACATAAACATATGAGGTTTAACCAAACATAGAAGGGATAAAGGGTGAATAGAGTAGAAAAGGGAGCTGGCAGATTCCGTTTTTCCTTGGCCGGCACCGGCGTCTTAGAGGCGCCATGCATTTCTGTTGACAAAATGATTGAATATTGTTACATTTTAGTAAATAAATCCAACAAATTTACTTGGAATTAGGAGTGTGAAAAGTATGGTGAGGATTGCTAATTCAATTTCGGAATTGATAGGTCAAACTCCAATAGTGAAGCTAAATCGTTTAGTCGATGAAAATAGTGCAGATGTGTACTTGAAATTGGAATATATGAATCCCGGAAGCAGCGTGAAAGACAGAATTGCGTTAGCAATGATCGAGGATGCCGAAAAGGCCGGAAAGATCAAGCCGGGGGATGCGATTGTTGAGCCGACGAGCGGCAATACCGGAATTGGACTCGCGATGGTTGCTGCAGCAAAAGGGTATAAAGCAGTGCTGGTCATGCCTGATACAATGAGTATGGAAAGACGTAACCTGCTGCGTGCATACGGTGCTGAACTGGTATTGACTCCAGGAGCCGAAGGAATGGGTGGCGCAATCCGCAAGGCGGAGGAACTTGCTAATGAAAAAGGATATTTCATGCCCCAGCAATTTAAAAATAAGGCAAATCCTAAAGTGCACAGGGAAACGACCGGTAAAGAAATCGTTGAACAAATGGGCGGTCAGCTTGACGGGTTCATTGCAGGAATCGGAACAGGCGGAACGATCACCGGTGCCGGAGAAGTATTGAAGGAGCATTATCCATCCATCAAGTTATATGCAGTGGAACCAACCGATTCACCAATCCTGTCGGGCGGGAAGCCTGGACCCCATAAGATACAGGGAATCGGAGCAGGGTTTGTACCTGATATACTAAATACTTCCGTGTACGATGAAGTAATTCAAGTCCGAAACGAAGAGGCGTTTGAATACGCAAGAAAAGCAGCCAAAGAAGAAGGAATCCTTGGAGGGATCTCTTCCGGGGCAGCTATCTTTGCAGCACTCAAAGTGGCGAAAGAACTCGGTAAAGGAAAGAAAGTACTCGCGGTCATTCCAAGTAACGGCGAGCGTTACCTAAGCACCCCGCTTTATCAATTTGATGATCAATAAAAAAATCAACGGATCCCGAAGCAGCATTTGCTTTGGGATTTTTTAATTTATTCTATAAGGATGATATTTTTCCCGCCATTTAAAAATACCCGACAAAACTCCCGCTTCCAAACTTTCAACAGTGAAACCTTCCCCAACTTCATGTATCATGAAAGAAGATAAATCAGTAGGAGTGTGAAGGAAGTGCAACACCTATATTTTCATAAAAACCGTACAACGAAAGAACAATTCTTCTCAGCATATCAACAACTAAGTCAGGACCAATCACACCATGTATTGCTGGAAAGCGGCCGCGGTGGACGATATAGTGTTGCCGGACTTCAACCAAAAGCGGTACTGCAAAGCACACCGGAAGGACTTAAGATCCATGATGAAAAGAACACGGAAATGAGGCTGGGGGACCCGCTGATCGAATTGGAAAAATGGCTGCAGCCGTTGAAAGCGGAGAGGCAGCCCGACCTTCCTGATTTCCAGGGAGGGGTCATCGGTTTTCTGAGCTATGACTATGCCAGGAGAATCGAGAAACTGCCTTCATTGAGTAAGGATGACCTTGAAATTCCTGAAGTGTATTTCTTTTATTTAGATCAATGGGTGGTGTTTGACCATAAGGAGGAGATGTTGTGGACGATGATCCTCACGCAAGATGAGAAGGACAAGGCGGAAGCACAGCTCACAATGTGGACGAACTTGTGGCAAGAACACCTTTTGCAGAAGGGAACGGCAGGGCCTGCACCGGCTGATACAGAAGTTCATGACATTACGGTCTCTATGAACGAAGAGCAATTTTCGGATGCCGTAAGGAGGATTCAGGACTATATCTCGCAAGGGGATGTATTCCAGGTCAATTTATCAGTCAGACAGTCGCAGAAGCTGGGGGCAGAACCGTTCACCGTTTATAAAAAGCTTCGGGAACTGAACCCCTCCCCTTATATGAGTTACATCCAGACACCTGAATTCCAGATCGTTTCAGGGTCGCCAGAGCTCCTGGTGAAGAAAAAAGGGACGGAAGTGAGCACAAGGCCGATTGCCGGTACACGTTCACGCGGGAAAGACGCAGCTGAAGATGAGGCATTGGCTCATGAACTGATTGATAATGAAAAAGAACGTGCAGAGCATGTCATGCTTGTCGACCTTGAACGGAATGACTTAGGAAGAGTCTGCAAATACGGAACGGTGGAAGTCAATGAATTCATGGTAATCGAAAAGTATTCCCATGTCATGCATATCGTATCGAACGTAAGGGGAACACTGGATGAACATAAAACCGGTGCTGATGTCATCCGCTCTGTTTTTCCGGGAGGGACGATCACCGGAGCACCAAAAGTAAGGACGATGGAAATTATAGAAGAGCTTGAGCCGGTGAGAAGAGGCATTTACACGGGATCGATTGGCTGGATCGGCGTGAATGGGGATATGGAATTAAATATCGTCATTCGGACGATGCTCGTAAAAGATAATCAAGCGTATATCCAGGCGGGTGCGGGCGTTGTCATCGACTCCAACCCGAAATATGAATACAAGGAATCACTGAAGAAAGCCAAGGCTCTCTGGGTAGCAAAAGCCATGGCGGAAGGAAAGGGGGAACAACTATGATACTTATGATCGACAACTATGACTCATTCACTTATAATCTCGTTCAGTTTTTAGGGGAGCTGGGCGAAGAGTTGATCGTCAGAAGGAATGACGACATTACGATAAAAGAAATAGAAACGATGTCCCCCGATTACCTGATGATTTCCCCGGGTCCCTGCAGTCCGGATGAAGCGGGGATCAGCCTTGAGGCCATTTCATATTTTGCAGGGAAAGTCCCGATTTTCGGCGTGTGTCTTGGGCACCAGTCGATCGCCCAGGTATTCGGAGGGGACGTCATCCGTGCCGAGAGGCTTATGCACGGGAAGGTGTCGGACATGCACCATGACGGGAGAACCATTTTCCATGGGATTCAAAACCCGTTTGAAGCGACAAGGTATCATTCACTGATTGTGAAACGGGAAACCCTTCCCGACTGTTTTGATATCACAGCAGAAACTTCAGAAGGTGAGATCATGGCCATCCGCCATAAGGACCTGGCAATAGAGGGTGTACAGTTCCATCCCGAGTCGATCATGACGCAGCATGGTAAGGAACTATTGAAGAACTTCCTTGAAACATATAAGAAAGCAGAGCTGCCGGCTTAATGTATATTTATTTGAATGGAAACATCGTGCATCAGTCAGAAGCGGCCATATCACCTTTTGACCATGGCTACTTATACGGATTAGGTGTTTTTGAAACATTTCGAACATATGGAGGCCACCCTTTTTTATTGAGAGATCATTTATCCAGGCTGCAGAAGGGGCTTGAAGCACTCAACATCGAAACGAATATTAAGGAAGCAGAGATAAGACAGGTTGTAAGGGCACTTTTGAAGAAAAATGGATGGGAAGATGCATACTGCCGGTTGAATGTCTCAGGAGGACCGGGCGAGATAGGATTGCAGACAACACCATACGAGCATGCAACCACCATTCTTTTTCAAAAAGAATTACCGCCTTCCATACCGCTTCGTGAAAAAGAGGGCGTCTTCCTCCGGTTGAGGCGAAGTACACCTGAAATAGACGAGAGGTTGAAGTCCCATCATTACCTCAATAACCTTGCTGCCAAAAGAGAAATCGGCCCTTCCCCGGACAAGGAGGGGATTTTCCTCACAGGTAACGGGTTTATATGCGAAGGCATCACCTCTAATATCTTCTGGATAAAAGACGGGGCCATCCATACCCCTTCCATTGAAACGGGATTGTTGAACGGGATCACAAGGCGGTTCATTCTGGCACTGGCGGAAGATCTGCACATACCGGTCCATGAAGGGTTCTATCGTGTGAGTGACCTGGAATCGGCAAGTGAAGTATTCTTTACGAATTCCGTGCAAGAGATTGTACCGGTAAACAGAGCGGGGAATATAACGTTTGCAGGCAGTAACGGTCAGTATGTCAGATTGCTGCATGAAAACTACCGGAAGTATGTGACCTATTTAAACTCGATTGAAGACATGAAAGAAGGGAACACTCATGCCACAAACGATTAATTGCGGAAAATATAGATTGGACTACTCAAATAAAACCCTCATTATGGGGATCCTCAATGTAACACCGGATTCTTTTTCAGACGGAGGTTCGTATGACTCTGTACAGAAGGCGGTGGCGCGTGCCAAGGAAATGGTTGAAGAAGGGGCGGACATCATTGATGTCGGTGGCGAATCGACTCGCCCGGGCCACACCCCTGTTTCAGCAGAGGAAGAGATTGCGAGAGTGGTACCGATCATCGAAGCTCTTGTTAAAGAAGTAGACGTGCCGATTTCGATCGATACGTATAAAGCGGAGACTGCCAGAAAGGCGCTTGATGCAGGTGCCCATATCATTAACGACGTCTGGGGGGCGAAGAAAGACCCGCTCATCGCAGAAGTGGCAGCTGAAAAAGGGGTTCCGATCATCCTGATGCACAACCGTGAGGAAAAAGAGTACGAGGTGTTTATGAGGGATGCTGTTCAAGATCTCCAGGAAAGCATTACACTCGTAAAGAAAGCGGGAGTGAAGGATGATCAGATCATTCTTGACCCGGGGATCGGTTTTGCCAAGACATTCGAACAGAACCTTGAAATGATGAGAAGCGTGGACATCCTTGTATCCCTCGGGTATCCGGTTCTTTATGCGACATCACGTAAGAGGGTCATAGGCCATGTGCTGGATCTGCCGGTCGAGGAGCGTTTAGAAGGGACGGGCGCGACTGTATGCTGGGGAATCCAAAAGGGGTGCCAGCTAGTGCGTGTCCATGATGTCAAAGAAATGGCGCGGATGGCGAAGATGACGGATGCGTTAATGGGAAAGGAGCGGTACGATGGATAAAATCATGCTGAATGAAATGGAGTTCTACGGATATCACGGCGTATTTCCGGAAGAAAATAAGCTCGGTCAGCGGTTCCGTGTCAGTGTGGAGCTGCACCTCGATTTAAAAAAATCCGGACAAAGCGACAACCTTGAGGATTCCGTCAACTATGCAGATGTCTACTCTATCGCAAAGTCGGTCGTGGAAGGAGATCCCCTTAACCTGGTGGAAGCAGTAGCTGAAAGGATCTCCGCTGAAATACTTCGTTCATTTTCAGTCGTTGAAAGCTGTAAGATAACACTGATCAAGCCTGATCCACCCATTCCCGGTCATTACCGATCGGTGGCAGTGGAGATCACAAGGAGTCGATAACATGAAGAACATCGCATACCTTTCTCTCGGATCAAATATGGGGGAGCGGGAGGCTTATTTGGAAAAAGCCATTAATATCCTCCATAGTCATGGTAAAATAGAGGTATTAAGGAAGTCGTCGATTTATGAAACGGATCCAGTAGGTTTTACTGAACAAGGTGAATTTTTGAATATGGTGATTGAAATTCGTACGGATCTAAGTCCAGAAGTACTGTTGCAGCAATGCTTGCAGGTGGAATATGACCTTGGGAGAAAAAGGGAATTCAAGTGGGGACCGAGGATAATAGACCTTGACATCTTACTCTATAATCACGAAAATATTGAATCAGAGAATCTACTCGTTCCTCATCCAAGGATGCAAGAGAGAGCATTCGTTCTCATACCGCTCTTAGAGCTTGAACCGTCTATCGGGCATCCTGATCTTGGGACCCCGTTCAATCGCTTTCTGGACGAAATACCTGACAAAGAAGGAGTTCGGTTATGGAAACAGATAAATGGGGAAGACGCGTTCGTGCATTCAGAAAACTAAAAGGTTTCACGCAGGAAGGGCTGGCTAAGGAACTCGGTATATCGGTTTCTGTACTCGGGGAAGTGGAGAGAGGGAGCCGTATCCCGAAAGAAGACTTCTTGTTGAAGGTGGCAGAAGTGCTCAATATTTCTCTCGGGGACCTCGATCCTCAGGGTGAGTTGGAGCATAGTGAATAATTCGTCACGTGATAAATAGATCAAAATCTGTTATTCTAAAAAAGGGCTGGATTCCATTCATGATACCCATCATGAATGGAGCGGCCTTTTTTAGATGGTTTTTATCACGATATCCGTGAGCCTTCAATGGCACACGAGGGACAGTTTTCTTAAAGAACTGAAACTTTAGGGGTGTTACAAACCCGGATATTGTGTAAAATAGTATGGTATATATTCGTATCAGTCTAGTAAAGCAGGAAAGCAGATAGAATAGGAGTGAAAATACATGAGTCACGAAGAAATAAATGACCAGTTTCGCGTAAGACGTGAAAAAATGGAGTCCATCCGTGAAAAAGGAATGGATCCGTTCGGTAAACGTTTTGATCGTTCACACAGCTCATCAGAGATCAAAGAACAATATGATGAGTTTTCAAAAGAAGAGTTAGAAGAAAAAGAGATTACGGTAACGATTGCCGGCCGTATCATGACCAAGCGTGGAAAAGGAAAAGCCGGATTTGCCCACCTTCAAGATTTAGAAGGACAAGTTCAAATCTATGTTCGTAAAGATGCTGTAGGCGAAGAAGCATATGAATTCTTCAACACTGCAGACCTTGGGGATATCGTCGGTATTACAGGAACGGTATTTAAAACGAAGGTTGGAGAGCTTTCCGTTAAAGCGAAAGAATTCACATTGCTAACGAAAGCATTGCGTCCGCTCCCTGAGAAATTCCACGGGTTGAAAGACGTAGAGCAACGCTATCGTCAGCGTTACCTGGATCTCATTACAAGCCAGGAAAGCAAAGAGACGTTCATCGCTCGCAGCCGCATCATCCAATCGATGAGAAGATACTTAGATAACAACGGATACCTTGAAGTGGAAACACCTATGATGCATTCCATTGCGGGAGGGGCATCTGCACGTCCGTTCACGACACATCACAATGCCCTTGATATGCCGCTTTATATGCGTATCGCAATCGAGCTTCACCTGAAGCGCCTGATTGTCGGCGGTCTTGAAAAAGTATACGAAATCGGTCGTGTCTTCCGTAATGAAGGGGTGTCAACGCGACACAACCCGGAATTTACGATGATCGAGCTTTATGAAGCATATGCAGATTACCGCGACATCATGGCTTTAACTGAAAACCTTGTTGCTCATATCGCAAAAGAAGTATTCGGTTCTACGACTGTTCAATACGGAGAGTATGAAGTGAAACTTGAGCCTGAATGGACTCGCCTTCATATGGTAGATGCCGTTAAAGAACACACAGGAGTGGACTTCTGGAAAGAAATGTCCGATGAAGAAGCTCGTGCGTTGGCTAAAGAGCACGGCATTGAGATTAAAGACAATATGCAATATGGCCATGT
Organism: Rossellomorea sp. NS-SX7; assembly: GCF_052828565.1. NCBI lineage: Bacteria > Bacillati > Bacillota > Bacilli > Caryophanales > Bacillaceae > Rossellomorea > Rossellomorea sp. NS-SX7. The sequence goes on from NZ_CM128249.1 coordinate 4,108,969, forward strand.
CGTTAATGAATTCTTTGAACAAAAAGTAGAAGATAAGCTTATTCAGCCTACATTCATCTACGGTCACCCAGTGGAAATTTCTCCGCTTGCAAAGAAAAACGATGAAGATCCTCGTTTCACAGATCGTTTCGAGTTATTCATTGTGGGCCGTGAACATGCAAACGCGTTTACTGAGCTTAACGATCCGATAGATCAAAGAGAACGCTTTGAAGCTCAGCTGAAAGAAAGAGAAGAAGGTAACGATGAAGCACACATGATGGATGATGACTTCATTGAAGCATTGGAATACGGTATGCCTCCAACAGGTGGTCTTGGAATTGGAATCGACAGACTTGTTATGCTGTTGACGAACTCCCCGTCCATTCGAGATGTATTATTGTTCCCATTAATGCGTCATCGTGATTAATATGATTCGATAAAGAAAGCAGCGGCATTTACCGCTGCTTTCTATTTTTTGGTTCTGGTAAAGCTTATTGCCATTTTAACAGTCTCTGACTGTTGATCGAGATTGAGGGCAACTATCAATTAAACTAACTTCCAAATTCAGCAGTAGAAGATCGATCTTTGAATTAACCAAACAAGTTCAATTGAACCAGTTTAGTATTCATTAACGGTGGAATTACATATAAGGAAAGCAGATATATGTTCTGAAAATAAAAAGTACAAAAAAGATGAAAAAAACCCTTGCGCCATCGTTTATATGGTGGTATATTATTATCTGTTGCCGCAAAAACACGGCAAACACACAAAAAACTTTTTAAAAAAAGTTATTGACACCACGGTGTTGATGCTGTAATATTTAAAGGGTCGCTTCAAACGAAGCACATCAACAAATTGAACCTTGAAAACTGAACAAAACAAGACAATACGTCAACGTTAATTCTAGATTTACCGCAACGATAGAATCGTTGCAAACAAGAGCTATTCAAACTTTTATCGGAGAGTTTGATCCTGGCTCAGGACGAACGCTGGCGGCGTGCCTAATACATGCAAGTCGAGCGGATCGAAGGGAGCTTGCTCCCTGAGATCAGCGGCGGACGGGTGAGTAACACGTGGGTAACCTGCCTGTAAGACTGGGATAACTCCGGGAAACCGGGGCTAATACCGGATAACTCAGTTCCTCGCATGAGGAACTGTTGAAAGGTGGCTTTTAGCTATCACTTACAGATGGACCCGCGGCGCATTAGCTAGTTGGTGAGGTAACGGCTCACCAAGGCGACGATGCGTAGCCGACCTGAGAGGGTGATCGGCCACACTGGGACTGAGACACGGCCCAGACTCCTACGGGAGGCAGCAGTAGGGAATCTTCCGCAATGGACGAAAGTCTGACGGAGCAACGCCGCGTGAGTGAAGAAGGTTTTCGGATCGTAAAACTCTGTTGTTAGGGAAGAACAAGTGCCGTTCGAATAGGGCGGCACCTTGACGGTACCTAACCAGAAAGCCACGGCTAACTACGTGCCAGCAGCCGCGGTAATACGTAGGTGGCAAGCGTTGTCCGGAATTATTGGGCGTAAAGCGCGCGCAGGTGGTTTCTTAAGTCTGATGTGAAAGCCCACGGCTCAACCGTGGAGGGTCATTGGAAACTGGGGAACTTGAGTGCAGAAGAGGAAAGTGGAATTCCAAGTGTAGCGGTGAAATGCGTAGATATTTGGAGGAACACCAGTGGCGAAGGCGACTTTCTGGTCTGTAACTGACACTGAGGCGCGAAAGCGTGGGGAGCAAACAGGATTAGATACCCTGGTAGTCCACGCCGTAAACGATGAGTGCTAAGTGTTAGAGGGTTTCCGCCCTTTAGTGCTGCAGCTAACGCATTAAGCACTCCGCCTGGGGAGTACGGTCGCAAGACTGAAACTCAAAGGAATTGACGGGGGCCCGCACAAGCGGTGGAGCATGTGGTTTAATTCGAAGCAACGCGAAGAACCTTACCAGGTCTTGACATCCTCTGACAACCCTAGAGATAGGGCTTTCCCCTTCGGGGGACAGAGTGACAGGTGGTGCATGGTTGTCGTCAGCTCGTGTCGTGAGATGTTGGGTTAAGTCCCGCAACGAGCGCAACCCTTGATCTTAGTTGCCAGCATTCAGTTGGGCACTCTAAGATGACTGCCGGTGACAAACCGGAGGAAGGTGGGGATGACGTCAAATCATCATGCCCCTTATGACCTGGGCTACACACGTGCTACAATGGACGGTACAAAGGGCAGCGAGACCGCGAGGTTTAGCCAATCCCATAAAACCGTTCTCAGTTCGGATTGCAGGCTGCAACTCGCCTGCATGAAGCTGGAATCGCTAGTAATCGCGGATCAGCATGCCGCGGTGAATACGTTCCCGGGCCTTGTACACACCGCCCGTCACACCACGAGAGTTTGTAACACCCGAAGTCGGTGAGGTAACCTTTTGGAGCCAGCCGCCTAAGGTGGGACAGATGATTGGGGTGAAGTCGTAACAAGGTAGCCGTATCGGAAGGTGCGGCTGGATCACCTCCTTTCTAAGGAATATATATGAAACGTTTGACAGTCGAAGTTTTGTTCAGTTTTGATGGTTCAACCATCAAAACGAGGTATCTCGTATGAGATACACGTTATTTGTTCTTTGAAAACTAGATAAAGATATATTGATAGTCAAGAAATTACCGAGTATCGCCATTTTAGGTTTTAAACCTTATGTAACAACCAATTCGGTTAAGTTATGAAGGGCGCACGGTGGATGCCTTGGCACTAGGAGCCGATGAAGGACGGGACTAACACCGATATGCTTCGGGGAGCTGTAAGTGAGCTTTGATCCGGAGATTTCCGAATGGGGGAACCCATTGTTCGTAATGGAACAATATCCATATTTGAATACATAGAGTATGGAAGGCAGACCCAGGGAACTGAAACATCTAAGTACCTGGAGGAAGAGAAAGCAAATGCGATTCCCTGAGTAGCGGCGAGCGAAACGGGATGTAGCCCAAACCAAGAGGCTTGCCTCTTGGGGTTGTAGGACACTCTATACGGAGTTACAAAGGAAAGGAGTAGACGAAGAAGTCTGGAAAGGCTCGTCAAAGAAGGTAACAACCCTGTAGTTGAAACTTCGTTCCCTCTTGAGTGGATCCTGAGTACGGCGGGACACGTGAAATCCCGTCGGAAGCTGGGAGGACCATCTCCCAAGGCTAAATACTACCTAGTGACCGATAGTGAACCAGTACCGTGAGGGAAAGGTGAAAAGCACCCCGGAAGGGGAGTGAAAGAGAACCTGAAACCGTGTGCCTACAAGTAGTCAGAGCCCGTTAACGGGTGATGGCGTGCCTTTTGTAGAATGAACCGGCGAGTTACGATCCCATGCAAGGTTAAGTCGATGAGACGGAGCCGCAGCGAAAGCGAGTCTGAATAGGGCGAATGAGTATGTGGTCGTAGACCCGAAACCAGGTGATCTACCCATGTCCAGGATGAAGTCCAGGTAACACTGGATGGAGGTCCGAACCCACGCACGTTGAAAAGTGCGGGGATGAGGTGTGGGTAGCGGAGAAATTCCAATCGAACTTGGAGATAGCTGGTTCTCTCCGAAATAGCTTTAGGGCTAGCCTCATGTGTAAGAGTCTTGGAGGTAGAGCACTGTTTGGACTAGGGGCCCTCATCGGGTTACCGAATTCAGACAAACTCCGAATGCCAAAGACTTATCCATGGGAGTCAGACTGCGAGTGATAAGATCCGTAGTCGAAAGGGAAACAGCCCAGACCACCAGCTAAGGTCCCAAAGTATACGTTAAGTGGAAAAGGATGTGGAGTTGCTTAGACAACCAGGATGTTGGCTTAGAAGCAGCCACCATTTAAAGAGTGCGTAATAGCTCACTGGTCGAGTGACTCTGCGCCGAAAATGTACCGGGGCTAAACGTATCACCGAAGCTGTGGATTGACACCTCTAGGTGTCAGTGGTAGGAGAGCGTTCTAAGGACAGTGAAGTCAGACCGTAAGGACTGGTGGAGTGCTTAGAAGTGAGAATGCCGGTATGAGTAGCGAAAGATGGGTGAGAATCCCATCCACCGAATGCCTAAGGTTTCCTGAGGAAGGCTCGTCCGCTCAGGGTTAGTCGGGACCTAAGTCGAGGCCGATAGGCGTAGACGATGGACAACAGGTTGATATTCCTGTACCACCTCTTTTCCGTTTGAGCAATGGGGGGACGCAGGAGGATAGGGTAAGCGCACTGCTGGATATGTGCGTCTAAGCAGTTAGGCTGATGATGAGGCAAATCCCATCATCGCGAAGGCTGAGCTGTGATAGCGAGCGAATTATAGTAGCGAAGTTCCTGATTCCACACTGCCAAGAAAAGCCTCTAGCGAGGAAAAAGGTGCCCGTACCGCAAACCGACACAGGTAGGCGAGGAGAGAATCCTAAGGTGAGCGAGAGAAACTCTCGTTAAGGAACTCGGCAAAATGACCCCGTAACTTCGGGAGAAGGGGTGCTCTTTGAGGTGCATAGCCTCGAAGAGCCGCAGTGAATAGGCCCAGGCGACTGTTTAGCAAAAACACAGGTCTCTGCGAAGCCGTAAGGCGAAGTATAGGGGCTGACGCCTGCCCGGTGCTGGAAGGTTAAGAGGAGTGCTTAGCGCAAGCGAAGGTGCGAATCGAAGCCCCAGTAAACGGCGGCCGTAACTATAACGGTCCTAAGGTAGCGAAATTCCTTGTCGGGTAAGTTCCGACCCGCACGAAAGGCGTAACGATCTGGGCACTGTCTCAACGAGAGACTCGGTGAAATTATAGTACCTGTGAAGATGCAGGTTACCCGCGACAGGACGGAAAGACCCCGTGGAGCTTTACTGTAGCCTGATATTGAATTTTGGTACAGCTTGTACAGGATAGGTAGGAGCCTTGGAAGCCGGAGCGCCAGCTTCGGTGGAGGCGTTGGTGGGATACTACCCTGGCTGTATTGAAATTCTAACCCGCGCCCCTTATCGGGGTGGGAGACAGTGTCAGGTGGGCAGTTTGACTGGGGCGGTCGCCTCCTAAAGAGTAACGGAGGCGCCCAAAGGTTCCCTCAGAATGGTTGGAAATCATTCGCAGAGTGTAAAGGCACAAGGGAGCTTGACTGCGAGACCTACAAGTCGAGCAGGGACGAAAGTCGGGCTTAGTGATCCGGTGGTTCCGCATGGAAGGGCCATCGCTCAACGGATAAAAGCTACCCCGGGGATAACAGGCTTATCTCCCCCAAGAGTCCACATCGACGGGGAGGTTTGGCACCTCGATGTCGGCTCATCGCATCCTGGGGCTGTAGTCGGTCCCAAGGGTTGGGCTGTTCGCCCATTAAAGCGGTACGCGAGCTGGGTTCAGAACGTCGTGAGACAGTTCGGTCCCTATCCGTCGTGGGCGCAGGAAATTTGAGAGGAGCTGTCCTTAGTACGAGAGGACCGGGATGGACGCACCGCTGGTGTACCAGTTGTCTTGCCAAAGGCATCGCTGGGTAGCTATGTGCGGAAGGGATAAGTGCTGAAAGCATCTAAGCATGAAGCCCCCCTCGAGATGAGATTTCCCATCACTTTATGTGAGTAAGATCCCTAGAAGATGACTAGGTAGATAGGTCAGAGGTGGAAGCATGGTGACATGTGGAGCTGACTGATACTAATCGATCGAGGACTTAACCACAAAGAGTCATTTTTAAATGAACAACGGCAATACCGGTAATCTTGACATCAATCCTTTATCTAGTTTTGAAGGAACAACCCTTCAATTGAATATTCGTCTGGTGATTATGGCGAAGAGGTCACACCCGTTCCCATGCCGAACACGGAAGTTAAGCTCTTCAGCGCCGATGGTAGTTGGGGGCTCTCCCCCTGTGAGAGTAGGACGTCGCCAGGCGATTTATAATCCGGAGGATTAGCTCAGCTGGGAGAGCATCTGCCTTACAAGCAGAGGGTCGGCGGTTCGATCCCGTCATCCTCCACCATAGATTTTTGCGAAGCGCAGCGGAGCAAAATATCTTTCCTTCCTTTACTAAGGGCGAAGGAAACAAACGTCCTTAAATAGGACAAGCATAAACAACTTAACACGCCGGTGTAGCTCAACTGGTAGAGCAACTGACTTGTAATCAGTAGGTTGGGGGTTCAAGTCCTCTTGCCGGCACCATTTTGGTTTTTCTCATAACTTTTATGAGCCATTAGCTCAGTTGGTAGAGCATCTGACTTTTAATCAGAGGGTCGAAGGTTCGAGTCCTTCATGGCTCACCATTGATTTTTGCTCAAGCAAAACATCATATCTTTTATCATGCGGGTGTGGCGGAATTGGCAGACGCACCAGACTTAGGATCTGGCGCCGCAAGGCGTGGGGGTTCAAGTCCCTTCACCCGCACCATATATGCGGAAGTAGTTCAGTGGTAGAACACCACCTTGCCAAGGTGGGGGTCGCGGGTTCGAATCCCGTCTTCCGCTCCAAAGATTTTTGCCGGGGTGGCGGAACTGGCAGACGCACAGGACTTAAAATCCTGCGGTAGGTGACTACCGTACCGGTTCGATTCCGGTCCTCGGCACCAGAGTTTTTTTGAAAGAAAATAACATTCATTATATTAAGCGCCCGTAGCTCAATTGGATAGAGCGTTTGACTACGGATCAAAAGGTTAGGGGTTCGACTCCTCTCGGGCGCGCCATCTATTTCGGGAAGTAGCTCAGCTTGGTAGAGCACTTGGTTTGGGACCAAGGGGTCGCAGGTTCGAATCCTGTCTTCCCGACCACCTTAGATGGGGCCTTAGCTCAGCTGGGAGAGCGCCTGCTTTGCACGCAGGAGGTCAGCGGTTCGATCCCGCTAGGCTCCACCAAGATTTTTTACGCAGCGCAAGCGGAGTAAAAGAATCTACCTTAACTCACTTCGGTGAAAAAAGATTAAAAAAGTTGTTGACACTCACCAGTGTCGGTGATATACTTGAAAAGTCGCTTCAAACGAAGCACTTAACAAATTGAACCTTGAAAACTGAACAAAACAAGACAATACGTCAACGTTAATTCTAGATTTACCGTAACGATTATCGTTACAAAAAAGAGCTATTCAAACTTTTATCGGAGAGTTTGATCCTGGCTCAGGACGAACGCTGGCGGCGTGCCTAATACATGCAAGTCGAGCGGATCAAAGGGAGCTTGCTCCCTGAGATCAGCGGCGGACGGGTGAGTAACACGTGGGTAACCTGCCTGTAAGACTGGGATAACTCCGGGAAACCGGGGCTAATACCGGATAACTCAGTTCCTCGCATGAGGAACTGTTGAAAGGTGGCTTTTAGCTACCACTTACAGATGGACCCGCGGCGCATTAGCTAGTTGGTGAGGTAACGGCTCACCAAGGCGACGATGCGTAGCCGACCTGAGAGGGTGATCGGCCACACTGGGACTGAGACACGGCCCAGACTCCTACGGGAGGCAGCAGTAGGGAATCTTCCGCAATGGACGAAAGTCTGACGGAGCAACGCCGCGTGAGTGAAGAAGGTTTTCGGATCGTAAAACTCTGTTGTTAGGGAAGAACAAGTGCCGTTCGAATAGGTCGGCACCTTGACGGTACCTAACCAGAAAGCCACGGCTAACTACGTGCCAGCAGCCGCGGTAATACGTAGGTGGCAAGCGTTGTCCGGAATTATTGGGCGTAAAGCGCGCGCAGGTGGTTTCTTAAGTCTGATGTGAAAGCCCACGGCTCAACCGTGGAGGGTCATTGGAAACTGGGGAACTTGAGTGCAGAAGAGGAAAGTGGAATTCCAAGTGTAGCGGTGAAATGCGTAGATATTTGGAGGAACACCAGTGGCGAAGGCGACTTTCTGGTCTGTAACTGACACTGAGGCGCGAAAGCGTGGGGAGCAAACAGGATTAGATACCCTGGTAGTCCACGCCGTAAACGATGAGTGCTAAGTGTTAGAGGGTTTCCGCCCTTTAGTGCTGCAGCTAACGCATTAAGCACTCCGCCTGGGGAGTACGGTCGCAAGACTGAAACTCAAAGGAATTGACGGGGGCCCGCACAAGCGGTGGAGCATGTGGTTTAATTCGAAGCAACGCGAAGAACCTTACCAGGTCTTGACATCCTCTGACAACCCTAGAGATAGGGCTTTCCCCTTCGGGGGACAGAGTGACAGGTGGTGCATGGTTGTCGTCAGCTCGTGTCGTGAGATGTTGGGTTAAGTCCCGCAACGAGCGCAACCCTTGATCTTAGTTGCCAGCATTCAGTTGGGCACTCTAAGATGACTGCCGGTGACAAACCGGAGGAAGGTGGGGATGACGTCAAATCATCATGCCCCTTATGACCTGGGCTACACACGTGCTACAATGGACGGTACAAAGGGCAGCGAGACCGCGAGGTTTAGCCAATCCCATAAAACCGTTCTCAGTTCGGATTGCAGGCTGCAACTCGCCTGCATGAAGCTGGAATCGCTAGTAATCGCGGATCAGCATGCCGCGGTGAATACGTTCCCGGGCCTTGTACACACCGCCCGTCACACCACGAGAGTTTGTAACACCCGAAGTCGGTGAGGTAACCTTTTGGAGCCAGCCGCCTAAGGTGGGACAGATGATTGGGGTGAAGTCGTAACAAGGTAGCCGTATCGGAAGGTGCGGCTGGATCACCTCCTTTCTAAGGAATATATATGAAACGTTTGACAGTCGAAGTTTTGTTCAGTTTTGATGGTTCAACCATCAAAACGAGGTATCTCGTATGAGATACACGTTATTTGTTCTTTGAAAACTAGATAAAGATATATTGATAGTCAAGAAATTACCGAGTATCGCCATTTTAGGTTTTAAACCTTATGTAACAACCAATTCGGTTAAGTTATGAAGGGCGCACGGTGGATGCCTTGGCACTAGGAGCCGATGAAGGACGGGACTAACACCGATATGCTTCGGGGAGCTGTAAGTGAGCTTTGATCCGGAGATTTCCGAATGGGGGAACCCATTGTTCGTAATGGAACAATATCCATATTTGAATACATAGAGTATGGAAGGCAGACCCAGGGAACTGAAACATCTAAGTACCTGGAGGAAGAGAAAGCAAATGCGATTCCCTGAGTAGCGGCGAGCGAAACGGGATGTAGCCCAAACCAAGAGGCTTGCCTCTTGGGGTTGTAGGACACTCTATACGGAGTTACAAAGGAACGGAGTAGACGAAGAAGTCTGGAAAGGCTCGTCAAAGAAGGTAACAACCCTGTAGTTGAAACTTCGTTCCCTCTTGAGTGGATCCTGAGTACGGCGGGACACGTGAAATCCCGTCGGAAGCTGGGAGGACCATCTCCCAAGGCTAAATACTACCTAGTGACCGATAGTGAACCAGTACCGTGAGGGAAAGGTGAAAAGCACCCCGGAAGGGGAGTGAAAGAGAACCTGAAACCGTGTGCCTACAAGTAGTCAGAGCCCGTTAACGGGTGATGGCGTGCCTTTTGTAGAATGAACCGGAGTTACGATCCCATGCAAGGTTAAGTCGATGAGACGGAGCCGCAGCGAAAGCGAGTCTGAATAGGGCGAATGAGTATGTGGTCGTAGACCCGAAACCAGGTGATCTACCCATGTCCAGGATGAAGTCCAGGTAACACTGGATGGAGGTCCGAACCCACGCACGTTGAAAAGTGCGGGGATGAGGTGTGGGTAGCGGAGAAATTCCAATCGAACTTGGAGATAGCTGGTTCTCTCCGAAATAGCTTTAGGGCTAGCCTCATGTGTAAGAGTCTTGGAGGTAGAGCACTGTTTGGACTAGGGGCCCTCATCGGGTTACCGAATTCAGACAAACTCCGAATGCCAAAGACTTATCCATGGGAGTCAGACTGCGAGTGATAAGATCCGTAGTCGAAAGGGAAACAGCCCAGACCACCAGCTAAGGTCCCAAAGTATACGTTAAGTGGAAAAGGATGTGGAGTTGCTTAGACAACCAGGATGTTGGCTTAGAAGCAGCCACCATTTAAAGAGTGCGTAATAGCTCACTGGTCGAGTGACTCTGCGCCGAAAATGTACCGGGGCTAAACGTATCACCGAAGCTGTGGATTGACACCTCTAGGTGTCAGTGGTAGGAGAGCGTTCTAAGGACAGTGAAGTCAGACCGTAAGGACTGGTGGAGTGCTTAGAAGTGAGAATGCCGGTATGAGTAGCGAAAGATGGGTGAGAATCCCATCCACCGAATGCCTAAGGTTTCCTGAGGAAGGCTCGTCCGCTCAGGGTTAGTCGGGACCTAAGTCGAGGCCGATAGGCGTAGACGATGGACAACAGGTTGATATTCCTGTACCACCTCTTTTCCGTTTGAGCAATGGGGGGACGCAGGAGGATAGGGTAAGCGCACTGCTGGATATGTGCGTCTAAGCAGTTAGGCTGATGATGAGGCAAATCCCATCATCGCGAAGGCTGAGCTGTGATAGCGAGCGAATTATAGTAGCGAAGTTCCTGATTCCACACTGCCAAGAAAAGCCTCTAGCGAGGAAAAAGGTGCCCGTACCGCAAACCGACACAGGTAGGCGAGGAGAGAATCCTAAGGTGAGCGAGAGAACTCTCGTTAAGGAACTCGGCAAAATGACCCCGTAACTTCGGGAGAAGGGGTGCTCTTTGAGGTGCATAGCCTCGAAGAGCCGCAGTGAATAGGCCCAGGCGACTGTTTAGCAAAAACACAGGTCTCTGCGAAGCCGTAAGGCGAAGTATAGGGGCTGACGCCTGCCCGGTGCTGGAAGGTTAAGAGGAGTGCTTAGCGCAAGCGAAGGTGCGAATCGAAGCCCCAGTAAACGGCGGCCGTAACTATAACGGTCCTAAGGTAGCGAAATTCCTTGTCGGGTAAGTTCCGACCCGCACGAAAGGCGTAACGATCTGGGCACTGTCTCAACGAGAGACTCGGTGAAATTATAGTACCTGTGAAGATGCAGGTTACCCGCGACAGGACGGAAAGACCCCGTGGAGCTTTACTGTAGCCTGATATTGAATTTTGGTACAGCTTGTACAGGATAGGTAGGAGCCTTGGAAGCCGGAGCGCCAGCTTCGGTGGAGGCGTTGGTGGGATACTACCCTGGCTGTATTGAAATTCTAACCCGCGCCCCTTATCGGGGTGGGAGACAGTGTCAGGTGGGCAGTTTGACTGGGGCGGTCGCCTCCTAAAGAGTAACGGAGGCGCCCAAAGGTTCCCTCAGAATGGTTGGAAATCATTCGCAGAGTGTAAAGGCACAAGGGAGCTTGACTGCGAGACCTACAAGTCGAGCAGGGACGAAAGTCGGGCTTAGTGATCCGGTGGTTCCGCATGGAAGGGCCATCGCTCAACGGATAAAAGCTACCCCGGGGATAACAGGCTTATCTCCCCCAAGAGTCCACATCGACGGGGAGGTTTGGCACCTCGATGTCGGCTCATCGCATCCTGGGGCTGTAGTCGGTCCCAAGGGTTGGGCTGTTCGCCCATTAAAGCGGTACGCGAGCTGGGTTCAGAACGTCGTGAGACAGTTCGGTCCCTATCCGTCGTGGGCGCAGGAAATTTGAGAGGAGCTGTCCTTAGTACGAGAGGACCGGGATGGACGCACCGCTGGTGTACCAGTTGTCTTGCCAAAGGCATCGCTGGGTAGCTATGTGCGGAAGGGATAAGTGCTGAAAGCATCTAAGCATGAAGCCCCCCTCGAGATGAGATTTCCCATCACTTTATGTGAGTAAGATCCCTAGAAGATGACTAGGTAGATAGGTCAGAGGTGGAAGCATGGTGACATGTGGAGCTGACTGATACTAATCGATCGAGGACTTAACCACAAAGAGTCATTTTAAATGAACACAAGCGGCAATACCGGTAATCTTGACATCAATCCTTTATCTAGTTTTGAAGGAACAAACCTTCAATTGAATATTCGTCTGGTGATAATGGCGAAGAGGTCACACCCGTTCCCATGCCGAACACGGAAGTTAAGCTCTTCAGCGCCGATGGTAGTTGGGGGCTCTCCCCCTGTGAGAGTAGGACGTCGCCAGGCAAATAGGAAAAGCAGCTCATAGGAGTTGCTTTTTTGTGTTGATTCAAGTTCGTTAGGTTTTGGATTGTGAGTGGTTTTGAAAAATTAAGTATAGAAATTGAAAAAATATCTGGTTTTTTGAAAAAATATGGCCAGGAATTAAAAAAATAATCATCAGTTTTGAAAAAAGTCTCCTCATTGCCAAAAGACACAACTTCGAATGATTCCTAAATCAATGTATCTTAATCATTTCATTGAAAATCATCAAACTTTTCCCTTTTTAAGCCCTTTAATTTGTCTATTGTTAATAAAAACCCTCGTTCTTGCTGAAAAAGCAAGTCATGTTCTTCTTAATACGTAAGTATTTCATTCAAATCTCAAGAAATTGAATACCAGGTTGGATGCCACATCCGATATACAATCAAAAAGCCTCAAACCCCAAACCCTAACAAACCTGTAAAGACACCCCCTAGTAAACCCTTAATCTTCCGTTAACTTTCCAGCCCAACCAACATACAATACCTTAGGCTGAAGGAAAGGATCTTAAAACAAACTCAGGTAAACTCCTTTTCATACGTTTAAAAGTTTTCCAAAACAGGAAAACTTCTAAGGGTAAGTTCACAATTGCAAAGTTCATTTCCCGATTGTATAATTATAGTCAAATATAGTCAAAGTCAAAATGAGGAGGAGGTTTGATGAGGAACATTTCCGACATCATCGAGAGTTATTTGAAGAATGTTTTGGAACTGAGTGAAAGTGAAATAGTAGAGATAAAACGAAGCGAAATAGCTGATAAGTTTCAATGTGTTCCTTCTCAAATTAATTATGTGATCAATACCCGTTTCACGATTGAAAGAGGGTATGTGGTTGAAAGTAAACGTGGCGGCGGGGGTTATATCCGGATTATGAAGGTGAAAGCCCATGACCAGGTCCATCTTATAGATCAGTTGGTATCGCTTGTGACGAAAGCAATCAGTCAGAATACAGCTGCAGATATTATTTTCAGGTTAGTGGAAGAAGATATCATTTCGGAACGTGAAGCCAAGATTATGCTGAGCGTCATGGATCGTTCAGTGATCATGGTGAACCTGCCTGAAAGAGATGTGCTTCGGGGGAGAATGTTGAAGGCTATGCTGGATAGCCTGAAGTATGAGTAAGGGTTGAGAGGTGAGTTGGATGATTTGTCAAGAGTGTAATGAGAGGCCTGCTACTCTTCATTTCACTAAGGTAGTGAATGGGGAGAAGACAGAAGTGCATTTATGTGAACACTGCGCCCAGGATAAGGGAGATAAGTTTATGTTTGATACTTCGCCTGGATTTTCCGTGAACAACTTATTGGCAGGTCTTCTTAATATATCTCCTGCGTTCAAGCAGGCGAAAACGTCAGAAATTCCTCAGCAGGAAGTGCTGCAGTGTGAAAAATGCAAGATGACGTTTCAGCAGTTCATCAATGTCGGACGGTTTGGATGTTCTCACTGTTATGAGACCTTCAAATCACAACTGGATCCCATTTTGAAACGAGTGCACAGCGGCAATGTCGAGCACCATGGGAAAGTTCCTGAGCGTATGGGCGGAGCCATCCACTTAAAGAAAAGGATCCTTCAATTGAGGACAAATTTGCAAACATCAATCGAAAATGAAGAGTTTGAGCAAGCAGCCGAGATCAGAGATGAAATCCGCTCCCTGGAGAAAGAGGTTAAGAACGAGGGAGGAGATGCTGAATGAGCCTGGAGAAATTTTTGAGTAATGCCGTCAGCTCCTGGATGAATGAAGAAGGTCCGAAATCGGATATTGTACTCAGCTCTCGGGTGCGGCTGGCCCGTAATTTCACCGATTTCCGCTACTCCACCTTATATTCTGCAGAAGAAGCAAAAGAAATCGTCAGCAGGGTAAGGGATAAGGCCCATTTATACCCAAAAGATCTTGGTGAGTTGGAATTTCTGGCTACGAATGAGATTCAACCTCTTCAAAAAAGGGTATTGATGGAGAAACACCTGATCAGTCCTAATTTAGCGGAAAATGAAAAAGACGGTGCAGTGCTTTTATCAAATGAAGAAGATGTAAGCATTATGATAAACGAAGAAGATCATATTCGAATACAGTGTTTATTCCCGGGTCTGCAATTGAACGAAGCGTTGAACCGGGCCAATGAAATTGATGATTGGTTTGAAAGTGAATTCAATTATGCGTTTGACGAGAAACATGGATACTTAACGACATGTCCGACAAATGTTGGAACAGGATTAAGGGCTTCTGTCATGATGCACCTTCCAGGTCTTGTGCTGACCCAGCAGCTGAACCGTATCATTCCCGCCATCAATCAGCTGGGGCTGGTTGTAAGGGGGATTTACGGAGAAGGCAGCGAAGCATTGGGAAACATTTTTCAAATATCGAATCAGATTACATTAGGTAAATCAGAAGATGATATTGTGGAAGATTTATTGAGCGTCGTAAAGCAGATCATCGACAAAGAAGAGTCTGCCAGGGATGCATTGGTCAAGACTTCGAACATACAATTAGAAGACAGAGTGTTCCGCTCACTGGGAGTACTTGAACACAGCCGCATCATCGAATCCAAGGAAGCAGCGAAATGTTTATCGGATGTGAGGCTTGGAATCGATTTAGGATACATCAAAAACATATCCAAGAATATATTGAATGAACTAATGATTTTGACTCAGCCGGGATTTCTTCAGCAATACTCGGGAGGACCGCTTAGACCAAATGAAAGAGATATAAGAAGGTCTTCTTTGATAAGAGAGCGAATTAAATTAGATAAAGACGCATGTGAGGAGGAAGAATAATATGATGTTTGGTCGATTTACAGAAAGAGCACAAAAGGTATTGGCATTGGCACAAGAAGAAGCGATCCGCTTGGCACACAGTAATATTGGTACTGAACATATTTTATTGGGACTTGTCCGTGAAGGTGAAGGGATTGCGGCGAAGGCCTTGACTGCACTGGGGCTCAGCCCGGAGAAGATTCAGAAGGAAGTAGAAGGTCTGATCGGTAAGGGTACCGAGAAATCTCAAACCATTCATTATACACCTAGAGCGAAGAAGGTCATCGAACTGTCGATGGATGAGGCACGTAAGCTGGGCCACTCATATGTAGGTACTGAACATATTTTACTTGGATTGATCCGTGAAGGAGAAGGCGTGGCAGCGAGAGTGCTCGGAAACCTAGGTGTCAGCTTGAATAAGGCGAGACAGCAGGTTCTGCAGCTGCTTGGGAGCAATGATTCCAATAATCATCAAGGCGGAGGCAATGCAAACGCGAATACCCCGACACTTGACAGTCTGGCACGTGATTTGACGGCGATTGCTCGTGAGGGAAGTCTTGATCCCGTGATTGGAAGAAGCAAAGAAATTCAACGTGTGATAGAGGTATTAAGCCGCCGTACGAAAAATAACCCTGTGCTGATCGGGGAACCCGGTGTCGGAAAGACGGCCATTGCCGAAGGATTGGCACAGCAGATCATTGCCAATGAAGTACCGGAAATTCTCCGTGACAAGCGCGTCATGACGCTTGATATGGGTACAGTTGTTGCCGGTACGAAATACCGCGGTGAATTTGAAGACCGTTTAAAGAAAGTGATGGATGAAATCCGTCAGGCAGGGAATATCATCCTGTTTATCGATGAGCTTCATACCTTGATCGGTGCAGGAGGGGCAGAAGGAGCGATTGACGCGTCCAATATCTTAAAGCCGTCCCTTGCACGCGGAGAACTTCAATGTATCGGTGCTACGACACTTGATGAGTACCGTAAGTATATTGAAAAGGATGCAGCGCTCGAGCGCCGTTTCCAGCCTATTCAAGTGAATGAGCCGACTGCTGAAGAGTCCATCCAGATTTTAAAAGGGCTTCGTGACCGTTATGAAGCGCATCACCGTGTATCAATCACGGATGAAGCGATCGATGCCGCAGTCAAGTTATCCGACCGTTATATTTCAGACCGGTTCCTGCCGGATAAAGCGATTGACTTAATCGATGAGGCAGGGTCGAAAGTGCGCCTGCGTTCATATACGACTCCCCCGAATTTAAAAGAGCTGGAATCAAAGCTTGAGGAGATTCGCAAAGAGAAAGATGCAGCTGTTCAGAGTCAGGAATTCGAAAAGGCTGCTTCGTTACGTGATACAGAGCAGAAGCTGCGCGAAGAGTTGGAAGAAACGAAGAACACTTGGAAAGAAAAGCAAGGCCAGGAGAATACAGAAGTAACCGTGGAAGATATTGCGACAGTCGTTTCGAACTGGACCGGAGTACCTGTATCCAAACTTGCCCAAACAGAAACAGACCGACTGTTGAAGCTGGAAGAAATCCTCCATTCACGTGTAATCGGTCAGTCTGAAGCGGTAGTGGCTGTTTCCAAGGCAGTACGGCGTGCCCGTGCAGGCCTGAAAGATCCTAAGCGTCCAATCGGTTCCTTCATCTTCCTGGGGCCGACTGGTGTAGGGAAAACAGAGCTTGCCCGCGCATTGGCTGAATCGATGTTTGGTGATGAGGAAGCGATGATCCGGATCGATATGTCCGAGTACATGGAAAAACACTCCACTTCACGGCTTGTCGGATCACCTCCAGGGTATGTAGGCTATGATGAAGGCGGACAGCTGACGGAAAAAGTACGACGCAAGCCATACTCCGTCATCCTGCTGGATGAGATCGAAAAGGCTCACCCTGACGTCTTCAATATCCTTCTGCAAGTTCTGGAAGATGGACGACTAACAGATTCGAAAGGCAGAACGGTCGACTTCAGGAATACAGTGCTTATCATGACATCGAACGTCGGTGCACAGTCTCTTAAGAGCAATAAATATGTTGGATTCAACATTCAGGATGGAAAACAGGATTACAAAGATATGAAAGGGAAGGTTATGGAAGAGCTTAAGAGAGCATTCCGTCCGGAGTTCCTGAACCGTATCGATGAAATCATCGTATTCCACTCATTAGAAAAAGATCATTTAAAAGAAATCGTGACGCTTATGTCCGATCAGCTTACAAAACGTTTGAAGGAGCAGGATATCCACATCGAATTGTCAGCCTCTGCGAAGGAAAAGATCGCAGATGAAGGATTCGACCCGGAATATGGGGCACGTCCGCTGCGCCGTGCGATTCAAAAGCATGTCGAAGATAAACTGTCAGAAGAGCTTCTGAGAGGGAAAGTCCTGACGGGTCAAAGCATTGTGATCGATGTCGAGGATAAAGAATTTGTAGTGAAGGTAAAAGAAGAAGCTAATTCTGCTACCTGATCATCTATTGAAAAGAGGTACACGTATTTGTATGGCGTGTACCTCTTTTTTATAATTGCTTCGGGTAAAAACTTTGTGTGGTTTTAACAGGTACAAGCTGTTGATTGGAGTCGAAAGCACCCATACATAAACAAGAAGGGCTTTTCATTGAAAGCCTTACATAAAATCGTTACAATCAATCCAACAAGGATTGGTATGAATCAACAATAGATAAAATAGAGTAGAAGAGGAGAAGAAGTAATTTGGCAAAGAAAAAAACGAAATTTGTATGTTCATCGTGTGGATACGAGTCGGCTAAATGGATGGGAAAGTGTCCAGGCTGCGGTGAATGGAACTCCATGGTCGAAGAGGTTGCCATCACAGGCAAACAGCCGAGGGCAGCGTTTATGCATAGTGAGAAAACCGGGCCTTCCAAGGCAGAAAAGTTGTCCTCCATTGAAACCCGGCAGGAACCGCGGGTGTTAACCGATTCCAGGGAACTGAACCGGGTACTTGGCGGCGGGGTTGTTCCCGGATCGCTGGTTTTAATAGGAGGAGATCCGGGTATAGGGAAATCTACTTTGCTTCTTCAGGTATCCTCGCAGCTTGCGAGGCAAAATCAGAAAGTCTTGTATATATCCGGAGAAGAATCGATTAAGCAGACAAAATTAAGATCGGATCGTTTAAATATTAAAGGCGATGAATTATATATCTACGCAGAAACCAATTTAGAGTCCATTCATCAAACGATTGAGCATCTGTCTCCTGACTTCGTGATCATTGACTCTATACAGACGATTTATCATCCTGAAGTGACGTCTGCCCCGGGCAGTGTTTCACAGGTGCGTGAATGTACTGCAGAGCTGATGAGAATCGGAAAAACGAAAGGCATTGCCATCTTCATTGTAGGGCATGTTACTAAAGAAGGTTCGATTGCAGGACCGAGACTGCTCGAACATATGGTGGATACCGTTTTATATTTTGAGGGGGAGCGCCATCATTCTTATCGTATTTTAAGGGCCGTGAAAAATAGGTTTGGTTCTACGAATGAGATGGGGATTTTTGAAATGAAAGAGTTTGGTTTGGAAGAAGTAGCGAATCCGTCAGAGATTTTCCTTGAGGAGCGTTCCGAGGGGGCTACGGGTTCCACCGTGGTTGCCTCGATGGAAGGGACTCGGCCGGTACTCGTCGAAATACAGGCTTTGGTTACGCCGACAAGCTTCAATAATCCCCGCCGGATGGCGACAGGGATCGATCATAGCCGCGTTTCTCTAATTATGGCTGTATTGGAGAAGCGGGTGGGTATGCTTTTACAGCAGCAGGATGCCTATCTAAAAGTGGCCGGAGGAGTAAAGCTTGATGAGCCGGCGATTGACTTGGCCGTTGCCGCGAGTATCGCCTCCAGTTTCCGTGATAAAGCATCCAATCCCCATGATTGTATTATAGGTGAAGTCGGGCTGACCGGGGAAATCAGGAGAGTGTCAAGAATCGAACAACGGGTTCAGGAAGCAGCGAAATTAGGGTTCAAGCGTGTGATCGTTCCTCAAAATAACTTGAGCGGATGGCATCCGCCGTCTGATATTAATGTAGTGGGAGTAGCCACGATAAACGAAGCACTGGCCCTTATTTTAGGAGGATAAGGTATGGAAGAGAGAAAAACTGAAAAATCGATATCGGATATTCTGCAATTTGTCGCTCCGGGAGCTCCGATCAGAGAGGGAATAGATAATGTGCTCCGGGCAAAAACGGGAGGTCTGATTGTTGTCGGCTACAATGAAAAAGTGAGATCCGTCGTAGATGGAGGTTTTCATATCAATTGCTCCTTTTCCCCGAGCTATCTTTATGAGCTTGCAAAAATGGATGGAGCCATCATCTTAAATGAAGCCGGTACGAAGATTCTTTTTGCAAATGCACAATTGGCTCCGGATGTTTATGTGCCTTCTACCGAAACCGGAATGAGGCACCGGACAGCAGAAAGGGTTGCGAGACAGACGAATGCCCTTGTCATTGCGATTTCACAAAGACGAAATGTCATCACCCTTTATCAAGGGAATTTCCGGTATGCCCTCAAGGATATTTCGGTTATTTTAACAAAGGCGAATCAAGCGATACAGACGCTTGAGAAGTACAAGGTCGTGCTTGATCAGAGTATTTCCAATCTGTCAGTCCTTGAGTTTGAAGAACTTGTCACTCACAGTGATCTTCTTCAGGTTCTTCACCGATTTGAAATGGTCCTTCGGATCAAAAATGAACTCTTGACCTACCTGAGTGAACTCGGAACGGAAGGAAGGCTGATCCGCCTGCAGATGAATGAACTGCTCGCGGATATTGAAGAGGAAGCGATGCTCATCATCAGGGATTATGCTCAAGATCGAGATATCAAGCCATTTGAAGTATTATATAAATTCCAGGAGCTTGTCCATTCAGAGGTACTCGATGATAATGTCTTGCTGAAACTGCTCGGTTACCAAGGATACGTACATCACGATGATTCCATTTTCCCCAGAGGATACCGCGTATTGAATAAGATCCCGCGCCTGCCGGTCGTCATCATTGAGAATTTGATTACAGAATTCGAGACGCTGCCTAAGGTATGCAGTGCGTCTGTCGATGAGCTGGATGAAGTGGAGGGCATCGGAGAAGTGAGGGCAAGAAAGATCAAGGAAGGGCTGAAGCTCATAAAAGAACAGACGTTTGCAGACCGGCAATTATAGAGGCTAGTCAAAAAGACCCTGTTATGATACAATGGAATCTTTTTCAAAAAATTGACAGTTTGATGTGGACATGTTAGCCTTTTTTTATAGACCGTCATTATGATTGGGCTATCTGTATCAAATATATTTCTTTTCGGTTAAGTTCATGAAGTTTTCCGAATTCAAACGTTTTAAAAATAGTAAATTGTTTATAATGAGTAGGAGGAGGTGAGGGAATGTTAAAAAATATCGTTAAAGCGTGCTTCCTTATTGTAGGCGGGACACTGGGGATCTTTCTGCTTCCCGAATTGTTAACCGTAATAAACTTATCAGACATTCCTTTGATTAATAACCCTTATATGACTGCCATATTTGGTGCCATTATCTTTTATATTCTTACGTTTTGGGCAGTCGAGTACGTGGTCAACTTCGTAAAGTGGTTTGAAGATAGTCTCGTGAAGGCGCCTGTCACAGATTTATTATTTGGAAGTTTAGGTTTGATTCTTGGCTTATTTGTTGCGTATTTATTTGGAATTCCCTTTAACCAGATGGAAATTCCGATCGTCAATACGGTTGTTCCCATCCTATTGACATTGATTCTTGGTTATTTAGGATTTCAGGTTGGTTTTAAAAAGAGAGATGAACTGATGAACCTTTTTCCGGCCGCAGGCAAGGGAAAGAAAAAGGGTGCAGAAGATGATCTTGAAGAAAACGCCGTAAAAACGCTGAAAATCTTAGATACAAGTGTGATCATTGACGGCCGTATCGCTGATATTTGTCAGACTGGATTCCTTGAAGGGATCGTGGTCATCCCCCAATTCGTCTTGGAGGAGCTTCAGCATATTGCCGATTCATCAGATGTATTAAAACGCAACCGCGGGCGAAGAGGTCTTGATATCTTAAATCGGATACAAAAAGAACTTCCAGTCGAGGTTCAGATTTATGAAGGAGACTTCGAAGAAATCCAGGAAGTCGATTCAAAGCTTGTGAAGCTGGCCAAGCTTACAAATGGAATTGTGGTGACGAATGACTTCAACCTCAATAAAGTCTGTGATCTTCAAAGTGTACAAGTGTTAAACATCAACGACCTGGCGAACGCAGTCAAACCTGTCGTTCTGCCTGGAGAAGAATTAAAGGTGCAAGTGATCAAAGATGGTAAAGAACATAACCAAGGCATCGCTTACTTAGACGACGGAACGATGATCGTAGTCGAAGAAGGCCGCAACTACATCGGCAAATACATCGATGTCCTCGTAACAAGCGTCCTGCAAACATCAGCAGGCCGAATGATCTTCGCCAAACCCAAGCAACTGGAAAAAGCACTATAAACAGCTTTAATCAAGTCAGTCTGAAAGGTATTCCAATCTTTCAGGCTGGCTTATTTTATACTCAAGTATTCAGTAAAGGCATGTATCTTGTATTGAAACAAATGCATTTATAGTTCTAAATAAAGACTATTGTTTAAGTAAAGGGACTATCCAGCTATTGATTGGAGTGCAAGACGAAGACTCCTGCGGGAGAAGCGGGTTAGGTGAGACCCCGCAGGAGCGCAGCGACGAGGAGGCTCACCAACCGCCCGCGGAAAGCGAAGTCTTGCACGGAAATCAAAAGCGGTGATTTAAGGGGTCTCTTTGTATTACAATCTTAATAAAGAACATTGAAAATAATCTTTTGAACACCAATCATCTTTGCCCTGACTCCTCCAATACGGTAAGCTATAATAAAGATTGACAAACGAAAGAGTTAAAGGAGTTAACGCATGGAGTATCAAGTCGTCATCCCTGCTGCCGGACAAGGAAAGAGAATGAAAGCAGGTAAAAATAAATTGCTGCTTGAGCTGGATAGCTGCCCTGTCATCATCCATACACTGAGGGTGTTTGATCAAGATCCATCCTGCAAAGGCATCTATTTAGCCATCCACCCGGGTGATCGTGAAGCGCTCCAAAAATTGATCCAGCGCTACAACATCCAAAAGGTTGTTAAACTCGTCGAAGGTGGAGAAGAACGTCAGCACTCTGTATATAATGCATTGCTTGAGATAGATCACGAAATCGTTCTTGTTCACGATGGAGCAAGACCATTTATTAAACCAACGATGATCCATCACCTCGTGAAAGAGGCGAAATCTTCAGGAGCGGCTATTGCAGCTGTCCCGGTGAAAGATACGATCAAGAAAGTAAAGGGTGGAGTGGTCGAAGAAACGGTTGAACGCTCAAGCTTGTGGATGGTTCAGACCCCGCAGGCTTTTCGTGTTTCGTTATTGAAACGCGCACATCGGGAAGCGGCTGAGGCTGAGTTCCTTGGCACAGATGACGCTTCCCTCGTAGAAAGGCTGAACATCGATGTTTCGGTCGTTGAGAGTGATTACGATAATATAAAACTGACGACACCCGAGGATTTGTATTTTGCAGAAGCCATTGTAAAGAAGCAAGAGGAAATGAGTGGAGGAAACTAATATGTTTAGAATCGGACAAGGTTTTGATGTACATCAATTAATAGAAGGCAGACCATTGATCATGGGCGGAATCACCATTCCTTATGAAAAAGGATTACTGGGTCACTCAGATGCGGACGTCCTGCTGCACGCAGTAGCGGATGGATGCTTAGGGGCAATCGCAGCAGGTGATATCGGAAAGCACTTCCCGGACACTGACCCTGAATTCAAGGATGCCGATTCTGCCAAACTTCTGCAGCACGTTTGGATGCTTGTGAAAGATGAAGGTTATGAGCTTGGAAACATCGATTGCACCATCATCGCCCAAAAGCCCAAAATGGCCCCATATATCGATCAAATGAGGGAGCGTATCGCCGAACTGTTAGAAGCCGATATCACCCAGGTCAACGTAAAGGCAACCACATCGGAAAAACTAGGTTTCACCGGACGGGGAGAAGGAATCGCCGCGCAGACGACGGTTTTGATTAAAAAGAAATAACCACACAAAATCCGCTTTATTCCCTCTCACAACGGTGTTAAAATAAGCAGAGGATTTATGCACGTATCTAAAGGAGGAAACAATCATGACAAATGAAGTTCGTGTTCGTTATGCCCCAAGTCCAACGGGACATTTACATATCGGTAACGCAAGAACAGCCCTATTCAACTATCTATTTGCCAGAAGCGTAAACGGCAAATTCATCATCCGTATTGAAGATACAGATAAAAAGAGAAACATTGAAGGCGGCGAAGAGAGCCAGCTGAAATACCTTCAATGGCTTGGCATCGATTGGGACGAAAGTGTCGACAAACCAGGTGAATATGGTCCATACCGCCAATCTGAACGTAACCATATCTATGAGCAGTATTTGAACGAGCTGTTAGAAAGCGGGCAGGCATATAAGTGTTATTGCACCGAAGAAGAGCTTGAAGCTGAACGTGAAGCGCAGACTGCTGCTGGTCAGATGCCCCGTTATTCCGGCAAATGCCGTAATTTAACGACAGAAGACCAGGAACGCCTGGCTGCGGAAGGCCGCCAGCCGAGCATTCGTTTCCGAGTGCCTGCAGGCAAAGTGTACACTTTCAATGATATCGTGAAAGAAGATGTATCATTCGAATCCGATGGAATCGGAGACTTTGTTATTGCGAAGAAGGACGGAACACCTACGTATAACTTTGCGGTAGCGGTGGATGATTATTTGATGAAGATCTCTCACGTCCTTCGCGGGGAAGACCATATCTCGAATACGCCGAAGCAGCTGATGATTTTTGAAGCACTTGGGTGGGAAGCACCTGTATACGGTCATATGACGCTGATCGTCAATGAAAGCCGTAAGAAGCTGAGTAAGCGTGATGAAAGCATCATTCAATTCATCGAGCAATACGAAGCGCTGGGGTATCTGCCTGAAGCGTTATTCAATTTCATTGCTCTATTAGGCTGGTCGCCTAAAGGAGAAGAAGAACTGTTCTCAAGAGAAGAATTCATCGAAATCTTCGATCCTGAACGTCTATCCACTTCTTCTGCCCTTTTCGATAACCAGAAGCTGACTTGGATGAACAATCAATACATGAAGAATCTTGAGCTTGACGAAGTAGTGGAACTTTCACTTCCACACCTGATCAAGGCTGGCAAGCTGGAAGAACCGATGACAGATGAGAAACGTGAATGGGCGAAAGGCGTCATTTCCCTATACCAGGAGCAAATGAGCTTTGGTGCCGAAATCGTGGAACTTTCCGAAATGTTCTTCAAGAAGGATCTTGAATACGATGTGGATGCAAAAGCCGTATTGGATGAAGAAGAGGTGCCGGAAGTACTTCAGGCTTTCCTGGAGGAAATCGATGCGCTTGAAAATTACGAAGCGGCTGAAATCAAAAAATCAATCAAAGCCGTACAAAAATCGACTGGCCATAAAGGGAAGAAGCTGTTCATGCCGATCCGTGTTGCGGTAACCGGACAGACACATGGACCTGAATTGCCGAATGCAATCGAGCTTTTAGGGAAAGATAAAGTAAAGCACCGTCTTCAAAGTCTTTTAGGTTAACATTTTCGAATAAATGTAATATAGTAAGAGTACCAATTCATTAATATTGATCGCGTTGATGAGGAGAAGTAAGAAAAGGACGCTTATTAGAGAGAACCATCACCGGCTGAAAGTGGTTTAAGCCTCTCCTTTTCTGAAATGCACCTCAGAGCCCGTTACTGAAATAAGTAGGTAATGGCGGTTTCCTGCCGTTAACAGGTCGAGGTGGAGAAGAGAGATTCTTCTCAATCAGAGTGGAACCGCGCTGCCTATGCGTCTCTGTCATTACAATGACAGGGGCGTTTTTTTATTTTCTAAGAAAGTATAACTTGAATTTGAGAAATGGCCAGCTCCAGCGCCTAGCCCCTCGAGACGTTTCGGTCCGCCGGGTGGAGTCAAAGAACGACTTCACTGGTCGGCCCAAGAGCGCTTGTCGGGGCTGAACAAGGCGCTTGCGCTTTTCTAGATAGGAGGGGAGAAGATGTTTAAGACATTCAAAGAAGACATAGATGTTGTATTTGAACAGGATCCGGCTGCCAGGAGTTATATTGAAGTAATTCTGACGTATTCAGGGCTTCATGCTATCTGGTCCCACCGGATCGCTCATGCGTTTTTTAAACGGAAGTTCTTTTTTCTGGCACGCTTGATATCCCAGATCAGCCGGTTCTTCACCGGGATTGAAATTCATCCCGGGGCGAAGATCGGACGCCGTTTTTTCATTGACCATGGTATGGGTGTGGTGATTGGGGAAACATGTGAGATAGGGGATAACGTGACGATCTTCCAGGGGGTGACCTTGGGCGGGACCGGCAAGGAGAAAGGAAAGCGTCATCCGACCATCCATGATAACGCGCTGATTGCAACCGGAGCCAAGGTTCTGGGCTCGATCATAGTGGGAGAAAATTCTAAAGTCGGTGCCGGATCTGTCGTGTTGAAGGATGTGCCGCCGGACTCGACGGTTGTCGGCATTCCAGGCCGGATTGTGATAAGGGACGGAGTAAAGGTGCAGAAAGATCTGAATCACAGCAATCTGCCCGATCCAGTATATGATCGAATGAAACAAATGCAGGAAGAAATCGATGAACTGAAAACACTACTGAAGGATTATGAGGGAAGGAGTCGATCATTGTGACGATTCGTTTATACAATACGTTGACGAGAAAGAAAGAGGAATTTCAACCGCTGGAAGAGGGTAAAGTGAAAATGTATGTGTGCGGGCCGACCGTATACAATTACATTCATATCGGAAACGCCCGTCCTGCCATCGTGTTTGATACAGTCAGACGCTATCTGGAATACAGAGGATATGATGTTCAATTTGTATCCAATTTCACGGATGTCGATGATAAGCTGATCAAAGCGGCGAATGAATTGGGAGAAGAAGTCCCGGCCATTGCCAAGCGTTTTATTGAAGCCTATCATGAGGACACGGGAGCGCTCGGGTGCAAAAAAGCCGATATCCATCCGACCGTAACGGAAAACATTGAAACAATCATCGACTTCATCTCAGCCCTTGTTGAAAAGGGGTATGCCTATGAGTCAAAGGGCGATGTTTATTACCGCACCAGAAAATTCGAAGGGTACGGCAAGCTGTCACATCAGCCGATTGATGAACTGAAAGCTGGGGCGCGTATCGATGTAGGGGATAAAAAAGAGGATGCCCTTGATTTTGTCCTATGGAAAGCGGCGAAGGAGGGGGAAATCTCCTGGTCCAGTCCATGGGGAGAAGGCCGTCCGGGCTGGCACATCGAATGCTCGGCCATGGCGAAACGTTACTTGGGTGACAGCATCGATATCCATGCGGGAGGACAGGATCTCACTTTCCCTCACCATGAAAATGAAATCGCACAATCTGAAGCTCTGACGGGCAAGCCGTTCGCCAAGTACTGGATGCATAATGGCTACATCAATATCGATAATGAAAAGATGTCTAAATCACTGGGTAATTTCGTATTGGTCCATGACATCATCAAAGAACAAGATCCTCAGGTTCTTAGATTCTTCATGCTGTCCGTGCATTACCGCCATCCGATCAACTACAATCTCGAGCTCCTGCAAAATGCCGGATCCGCTCTTGACCGGATCAAGACAGCTTATGAAAACCTTAAACACCGGAAGGAATCAAGTACAGACCTTACCGACCACAATCAAGAATGGCTGGATAAGGTGGCAGGGTTAAAAGAACAGTTCATCTCTGAAATGGATGATGATTTCAATACGGCAAATGGTATATCCGTCCTGTTTGAACTTTCCAAGCAAGCGAACTATTATCTGATGGAGAAGAATACGGCTGTAGAGGTCATTGATGCTTTCCTTCATCAATTCGAAGATTTCTTTGACGTGCTGGGTCTCAGCCTGCAAGCAGAAGCCGAGCTATTGGATGAAGAAGTGGAAGAGTTGATTGAAAAACGTATCCAGGCACGTAAAGACCGGGACTTCCAGCTGGCGGATGACATTCGTGATACATTGAAAGACATGAATATCATTTTAGAAGACACACCTCAGGGTACCCGCTGGAAGAGAGGATCCTGATGATATACGAAACAAATGAACGTATCGATGCCAAACAAATTAATGCGCTTGCCCTTGCGTATATGGGAGATGCCGTCTATGAGACGTATGTACGGCAGCTCCTGTTGACGAAGGGGAAAATCAAGCCGAACCAGCTTCATCGGGCGGCAACCAATTATGTGTCAGCGAAGGCCCAGGCCGCGATTTTGAAAAAGCTTTTTGATGAGGAGCGGTTGACCGAGGAAGAAATCAATATTGTCAAACGCGGGCGCAATGCTAAATCGGGAAGTATCCCTAAGAATACAGATGTGCAGACGTATAATCACAGTACGGCATTTGAAGCACTGATCGGATATTTATTTTTACTTAACCGCACAGAACGGCTGGAAGAGCTGATCAAGATTATTTTTGAACAGAAAGGAAAGGAGGAATAAGAAATGAGTAAAGACTTTATTGGTGGAAGAAACCCCGTCATAGAAGCATTAAAGTCGGGTAGGGAAATTAATAAAATATGGATTGCAGAAGGTTCGCAGAAGGGTTCGATCCAGCAGATCCTGGGTCTTGCGAAAGAGGCAAACGTGATGGTTCAATATGTTCCCAAGAGAAAGATCGAACAAATGGTAGCGGAGAATCATCAGGGAGTGGTTGCGTCGGTGGCTGCTTATAAATATGCAGAGATCGATGATATTTTTGATAAAGCTGCACAAAAAGGGGAGGATCCGTTCGTTCTCATCCTGGACGAGCTTGAGGATCCCCATAATCTTGGATCCATCATGAGAACAGCCGATGCATCAGGCGCACACGGGATCATCATCCCGAAACGCAGGGCGGTGGGCTTGACCTCAACCGTAGCGAAAGCTTCAACTGGAGCGATCGAACATATTCCTGTAGCCCGTGTCACCAATCTCTCGAGGGCGGTGGACGAGCTGAAGGAACGAGGTGTGTGGGTTGCCGGGACCGATGCAAAAGGCAAGCAGGATTACCGTCAGCTTGATGGGACATTGCCGATCGGACTCATCATCGGAAGTGAAGGGAAGGGAATGAGCAGGATTTTACGTGATAAGTGTGATTTCCTGGTTCAGCTTCCGATGACGGGCCATGTCACGTCATTGAATGCTTCGGTGGCAGCCAGTATCTTAATGTATGAGGTTTACCGCAATCGCCACCCGCTGGGAGAATAGTGAATAATGGATATTCTCCTTGTGGATGGATATAACATCATAGGTGCCTGGCCGGAACTGAATGAATTAAAGAAAAAGGATCTAGCAGCGGCCAGGGACCGGCTGGTCGAGCAAATGGCCGAATATCAGGGATATACCGGCTACCGGGTCATCGTGGTCTTTGATGCCTACTACGTGCAGGGAATCGCTCGCAAATACAATAATTATAAGGTGGAAGTATTATTTACAAGAGAAAATGAAACGGCGGATGAACGGATCGAGAAGCTTGCCATCGAACTCAGTAACATAAAAACCCAAATCCATGTGGCCACATCTGACTTCACTGAGCAGTGGGCAATCTTCGGTCAGGGGGCTCTCCGTAAATCTGCGAGGGAGCTTCTGACAGAAATAAAAGTGATTGAAAGAAAGATTGAGAGAAAAGTCCGGAAATCCGCTGACAACAAGCCTTCCTCCAAGATTCAATTGTCAGAGGAAGTTGCTGAAATTTTCGAAAAATGGCGCCGTGGAGAAGGATGAACGGTTGACGATTGAATTTTCTGTAATGTATAATATTTCTATCTATTGTTTTGCGCGGGGGGATGAGTGTGAGCAATATCATCAAGAAGGATACATTTACCAGTCGATTTGAAGGTATGGATGATGAAGAAATCATAGAAGCCGTCCATCTTGGGAATAGTGAAGCGCTGGACTTCCTGATCAAAAAGTATCGGAATTTTGTGAGGGCGAAAGCCCGTTCGTATTTTTTAATCGGAGCGGATAAAGAGGATATCGTACAGGAAGGCATGATTGGTCTTTATAAAGCCATCCGTGACTACAAGGAGGACAAGCTGACCTCTTTTAAAGCATTTGCCGAGCTTTGTATCACGAGGCAGATCATCACGGCGATCAAGACAGCCACTAGACAGAAGCATATACCGCTCAATTCTTATGTATCATTGGACAAGCCCATTTACGATGACGAATCGGACAGGACACTGCTCGATGTCATTTCAGGTGCGAAGGTGATGGATCCCGAAGAGCTGATCATCAATCGTGAAGAGTTTGATAACATGGAAGATAAGATGGCCCAGCTGCTCAGTGACCTTGAGAGGAAAGTCCTGGCACTTTATCTGGATGGACAATCATATCAGGAAATCTCGGAAGAATTGAACCGTCATGTCAAATCAATTGATAACGCTTTACAGCGGGTGAAGCGGAAGCTCGAGAGATATCTTGAGGTACGTGAAATAACGATGTAATTGTGTTATTGACACAAATTGGTGCCCGTGTTATTTTTGATAGGACTTACTATGTATATTTTAGGTGAATGATATGACTGCTAAATTGGTACTGGCCTGTTCGGTGTGCGGTTCAAGAAATTACAGTGTTCCAAGTAACCGCAATCAATCGGTGAGGCTGGAAATAAAGAAGTTCTGCAATAAATGCAATGCTCACACCCTACACAAAGAAACAAAATAGTTGAGTGAGAAGTCTTGCGTATTGATACAAGTTGGAGGTTACAAAAGGATGGTTAATTTCTTTCGCAATGTTGCATCAGAGATGAGAAAGGTCAGCTGGCCAAAACGTAAAGAATTAACACGCTACACAATCACTGTTATCACAACAGTCGTATTCGTCGCTGTTTTCTTTGCTGTTGTCGATTTAGGGATTTCCGAATTGATGCGTTTGATCATCGGTTCTAAATAAGAGAAAGATAGAATTAAGTGTATATAACATGCCAAAGCATGGTATAATGAACATTAATAGAGTACATGACCTTTAAGCCCGTTCACTTTTACGGGTTTTTTCATTTGGAGAAAAAAGTCAGAGAGTATTCTTTAAATAGCGAGGAGGGACGGACGCTAAGTCCTATCAAATGGAGAAGAATTGGTATGTAGTTCATACTTATTCAGGATATGAGAATAAGGTTAAAGCCAACCTTGAAAAACGTGTTGAATCAATGGGGATGCAAGACAAGATTTTCCGCGTGCTCGTGCCTGAAGAAGAAGAAACAGATATTAAGAACGGTAAGAAAAAAGTAGTGAAGAAGAAAGTATTCCCAGGTTACGTCATCGTGGAAATCGTCATGACAGATGATTCCTGGTATGTTGTGCGTAATACACCGGGAGTGACTGGATTCGTCGGTTCAACCGGTTCGGGGTCAAAGCCTACACCACTGCTGCCTGAAGAAGTGACGTATCTTCTTAAACAAATGGGTATGTCTGATAAGAAGATCGAGGTAGATTTTGAATTGGGCGAGACGGTGAAGGTGAACGAGGGGCCATTTGCCAACTTTACAGGCACGATCGAAGAGATCGATCCTGCCAAATCAAAAGTCAAAGTCCATGTAAATATGTTCGGCAGAGATACCCCGGTAGAGCTTGATTTCTCTCAAATTGATAAATTATAATGGAAAAGAACTTGAAATCACTTAAAAAAAGTGATAATATTTCATAAGTCAGTGCGTCTCGACAAGAGATACTGAAACTAATAAACGTTCTTTATGTTGATAAAGACATTTTTTACATTTGAGTGGGAGGGTGAAAAGCCCAATAACCACATCACGGACTTAAGGAGGTGTGTCTCGTGGCTAAAAAAGTTATCAAAATGGTTAAATTGCAGATTCCTGCAGGTAAAGCTAATCCAGCTCCACCGGTTGGTCCTGCATTAGGTCAAGCAGGTGTTAACATCATGGGATTCTGTAAGGAATTCAATGCTCGTACAGCAGATCAAGCTGGCTTAATCATTCCAGTTGAAATTACGGTATTTGAAGACCGTTCATTTACATTCATCACAAAAACTCCACCTGCTGCTGTTCTACTTAAGAAAGCGGCTGGTATCGAGTCTGGTTCAGGCGAACCTAACAGCAAAAAAGTGGCAACACTTAAACGCGATAAAGTACGTGAAATTGCTGAAACAAAAATGCCTGACTTAAATGCAGCTAGCGTTGAATCAGCTATGCGCATGGTAGAAGGAACTGCGCGCAGCATGGGTATCGTCATCGAAGACTAATCCAGCTTCGCTTATTTGAATGTTCCTGTTGAACGAGGTTGCGATGATGAAATGTATTGTTTCACTCTCGCAACCTTATTTCGTGGGAGGTTATTCCGCTAAAACCACATCAAGGAGGAAGTTATAAAATGGCTAAAAAAGGTAAAAAGTTTCTTGAAGCTCAAAAGCTTGTAGATCGTACTACAGCTTACTCAGTTCAAGAAGCAATCGAACTAGTAAAGAAAACAAACATCGCTAAGTTTGACGCAACTGTAGAAGTGGCGTTCCGCTTAGGAGTAGATACTCGTAAGAATGACCAGCAAATCCGTGGAGCAGTAGTTCTGCCGCATGGTACTGGTAAAACTCAAAAAGTTCTTGTATTCGCAAAAGGCGAAAAAGCGAAAGAAGCAGAAGCTGCTGGCGCTGACTTCGTTGGTGATGCAGACCTTATCAACAAAATCAACCAAGGTTGGTTCGAGTTCGACGTAATCGTTGCAACTCCGGACATGATGGGTGAAGTTGGTAAACTTGGTCGTGTATTAGGACCTAAAGGTTTAATGCCAAACCCTAAAACTGGAACAGTGACATTCGATGTTGAAAAAGCTGTTAACGAAATCAAAGCTGGTAAAGTAGAATACCGTGCTGACAAAGCTGGTAACGTACACGTTCCTGTTGGAAAGATTTCTTTCGACAGCGAAAAATTAGTTGAGAACTTCACAACTATGTACGAAACAATGCTTAAAGCTAAACCTTCTGCAGCTAAAGGAACTTACATGAAGAACGTTGCTGTTACTTCAACTATGGGTCCTGGCGTTAAAGTTGATCCTTCAACTTTTGCAGTTAAGGCATAATTTGGTATTGACTTACTAGGAACTAGTCATTATAATTAGTTCTGTTGTTAAAAAACGAATACATTTGTACCGTAGACAGTAGGTGCTCTTCTGGAGCTTAATTTCCTGCCGAGGTAATTGCGATAAAAAATGCGCGTATGATGCGTGTTAGCGATGCCCTTATGTCTACATGATATAAGGGCATTTTTTATTGGATGACGGTATAAATGTTCATCAGTCAATCTACAGGAGGTGTAATGATGAGCAGCATTCTAGAACAAAAGCAACACATCGTTGGAGAAATCTCTGACAAGCTAAAGAACAGTGTATCTACTATCATCGTAGATTACCGTGGCCTAGATGTTTCTGAAGTAACCGAGCTTCGTAAACAACTTCGTGAAGCTGGCATCGACTTCAAAGTGTACAAAAACACTATGACACGTCGTGCTGCAGCGGAAGCTGGTCTTGAAGGGTTGAACGAATTCTTAACTGGTCCAAACGCAATCGCGTTCAGTTCAGAAGAAGTTGTAGCTCCTGCCAAGATCCTTAATAACTTCGCTAAAGAACACGAAGCACTTGAAATCAAAGCTGGTGTTATCGAAGGAACAATCACATCTGTTGAAGATGTTAAAGCTATCGCTGAACTTCCAAGCCGCGAAGGACTTCTTTCTATGCTACTCAGCGTGCTTCAAGCTCCAATGCGCAACTTCGCATTGGCTACAAAAGCCGTTGCAGACCAAAAAGAAGAACAAGGCGCGTAAGTTAAACAGAGTCGCTTAAATAATATTATGAACCAACACACTAAGGAGGAAATTTAAAATGAGTAAAGAGCAAATCATTGACGCGATTAAAGAAATGTCCGTTCTTGAATTAAACGATCTAGTAAAAGCAATCGAAGAAGAATTTGGAGTAACTGCTGCTGCACCTGTAGCTGTAGCTGGTGGCGGAGCAGAAGCTGCTGCTGAAAAAACTGAATTTGACGTTGTTCTTGAGAGCGCTGGTTCTCAAAAGATCAAAGTTATCAAAGTTGTTCGTGAAATCACAGGTCTTGGACTTAAAGAAGCGAAAGAACTTGTTGACAACACTCCAAAAGCTCTTAAAGAAGGCGTTTCTAAAGAAGAAGCTGAAGAGCTTAAAGCTAAACTTGAAGAAGTTGGCGCTGGCGTAGAAGTTAAGTAATAATCGCATAGAAGAAAAGCTCGCTTTATAAGCGGGCTTTTTTCTTCTTTTGGTTATTTACTCCAAGCCATTTAACTGATGGAGGTGTAATAATGACTAATCACTATTATTCCAGCAAGCCGGAAGTAGAAAGCAATCCCCAGATGATCCAATTTGAATTACGCGGGCATTCATTGCGATTCAAAACGGACCAGGGAGTCTTTTCGAAAAGAGAAGTGGATTTCGGTTCAAGAACATTGATCGAAAACTTTGAGCTGCCGGAAACAGAAGGTGCCATATTGGATGTTGGCTGTGGATATGGTCCGATCGGTTTGGCTTTGGCGAAAGATTTTAAAGACCGGATAATCCATATGGTCGATGTAAATGAAAGAGCCCTAACACTTGCCGGAGAAAATGCGAAAGCGAACGGTGTAGAGAATGTGAGCATCTACCAAAGTGACCGGTATCAAAACGTCAAAGAAAAAAGCTTTGCGGCCATCCTTACGAATCCTCCGATAAGAGCGGGTAAGGAAACCGTTCATTCCATTCTTTCCGAGAGTTATGACTACTTGGCGGATAAAGGTGAGTTATGGGTCGTTATTCAGAAGAAACAAGGCGCTCCATCCGCCATGGATAAAATGGAAGAATTGTTCTCAAATGTAGAAATCGCCGCACGAAAAAAAGGGTACTACATTTTGAGGTCGGTAAAATAAATCCGTTGACGTAGCTAGTGCGCTATGATAACATTATAAAATGCAAAAATATTATTTTCCGGTATTGTGTCCATATGTATACATATTGGATAAATTGGAAAAGATTATAAAATAATAGTTCGTCATATGAAAATGAGGTTTTATCATTAAAACCCTTTTTCTTTTTGTCTTGTGTAGAGTCAAATCTACTATAGACAATATAGACACAACCAAAACGCTTGATTTGAGGGGTGAATCAGTTGACAGGTCAACTAGTTCAGTATGGACGACACCGCCAACGCAGAAGTTTTGCGCGTATCAGTGAAGTTTTAGAATTGCCGAATTTAATCGAAATTCAAACTTCCTCGTATCAATGGTTTCTTGATGAGGGGTTAAGAGAAATGTTCCGTGACATTTCTCCGATTGAGGACTTCACTGGTAATCTCTCTTTAGAATTTATTGATTATAGTCTGGGAGAGCCAAAGTACTCGGTGGAAGAATCAAAGGAAAGAGATGTAACTTACTCTGCGCCGCTTAGGGTGAAAGTCCGTCTTGTGAATAAGGAAACAGGAGAAGTAAAGGATCAAGACGTATTTATGGGTGATTTCCCATTAATGACGGATACAGGTACTTTTGTCATTAATGGAGCTGAGCGTGTCATCGTATCTCAGCTTGTGCGTTCACCTAGTGTGTACTTCAGCGGAAAAGTAGATAAGAACGGAAAGAAAGGGTTTACTGCTACCGTTATACCAAACCGCGGAGCTTGGCTTGAGTATGAAACAGATGCAAAAGATGTTGTTTATGTGCGAATTGATCGAACTCGCAAACTGCCGGTAACGGTTCTTTTACGTGCCCTTGGGTTTGGCTCTGATCAAGAAATCATCGATCTGATCGGTGATAATGAGTACATTCGTAACACGCTCGAGAAAGACAATACGGAAGGTATCGACAAAGCATTGCTCGAAATCTATGAGCGTCTGCGTCCAGGAGAGCCTCCTACAGTAGAAAATGCTAAAAGTTTACTCGTTTCACGTTTCTTTGATCCAAAGCGTTATGACTTGGCAAACGTTGGACGTTATAAGATGAATAAAAAGCTTCATATTAAGAACCGTTTATTCGGTCAGACTCTAGCAGAAACTCTAGCAGATCCGGAAACGGGCGAGATTCTTGCAGAGAAAGGCACGGTTCTTGACCGTCGTACACTTGATAAAGTCATCCCTTACTTAGAAGAGGGAATCGGCTTCAAGACGTATCAGCAGTCCGGCGGAGTATTGGAAGAAGATGTCCTTCTCCAATCTATCAAAATCTACTCTCCTAATGAAGAAGGAGAACATGAGATTAATGTCATCAGCAACGCGTATGTAGATGAAGAAGTCAAATACATCACACCTGCTGATATCATTTCTTCCATCTCGTACTTCTTCAATTTATTGCATGGAGTAGGATTTACAGATGATATCGACCACTTAGGTAACCGTCGTTTACGTTCGGTTGGCGAATTGCTGCAAAACCAGTTCCGCATCGGTCTTTCCCGTATGGAGCGTGTGGTTCGTGAAAGAATGTCCATCCAGGACACGAACACGATCACTCCACAGCAGCTGATCAATATTCGTCCGGTCATTGCTTCCATTAAAGAGTTCTTTGGAAGCTCACAGCTGTCTCAATTCATGGATCAGACGAATCCATTGGCAGAATTGACGCATAAACGCCGTCTGTCTGCACTTGGACCTGGTGGTCTGACGCGTGAACGTGCCGGGTTTGAAGTGCGTGACGTTCACTATTCCCACTATGGCCGTATGTGTCCGATTGAAACACCTGAGGGGCCGAACATCGGACTGATCAACTCACTTTCTTCATTTGCGAAAGTGAATAAATTCGGATTTATCGAAACACCATATCGTCGTGTTGATCCTGATACAGGTAAAGTAACCAGTCGTATCGATTACTTGACAGCCGATGAAGAAGACAACTATGTAGTGGCACAGGCGAATGCGCGTCTTGGTGACGATGGTGCATTCCTGGATGAAGAAGTAATCGCCCGTTTCCGTGGTGAAAACACGGTAATCAAGCGTGAACGCCTTGACTACATGGATGTATCACCTAAACAAGTAGTATCAGCTGCGACAGCATGTATTCCTTTCTTAGAGAACGATGACTCCAACCGTGCCCTGATGGGAGCGAACATGCAGCGACAAGCAGTACCTCTTATGAATCCTGAGTCTCCGATTGTAGGAACTGGTATGGAACACGTATCAGCTAAAGACTCCGGAGCTGCAGTCATCTGTAAGCATGAGGGTGTTGTGGAAAAAGTTGAAGCGAAACAAGTTTGGGTTCGCCGCGTGAAAGAAATCGATGGTCAGGAAGTAAAAGGCGACCTCGATAAGTACCGTATGCAAAAATTCATCCGTTCCAACCAGGGAACTTGTTACAACCAGCGTCCGATCGTAAGTGAAGGCGACCGTGTAGTAAAAGGGGAAATCCTTGCTGATGGTCCTTCCATGGAAAAAGGTGAATTAGCCTTAGGACGAAACGTAATGGTTGGTTTCATGACATGGGACGGTTACAACTATGAAGATGCGATCATCATGAGTGAGCGTCTTGTAAAAGACGATGTGTATACTTCTATTCATATTGAAGAATATGAGTCTGAGTCACGTGATACGAAGCTTGGACCTGAAGAAATCACCCGTGATATTCCAAATGTCGGTGAAGATGCCCTGCGCAATCTTGACGAACGTGG
This sequence comes from Rossellomorea sp. NS-SX7, assembly GCF_052828565.1. Classification (NCBI taxonomy): domain Bacteria; kingdom Bacillati; phylum Bacillota; class Bacilli; order Caryophanales; family Bacillaceae; genus Rossellomorea; species Rossellomorea sp. NS-SX7. The sequence continues at coordinate 4,145,309 of NZ_CM128249.1, forward strand.
AATCATCCGCATCGGTGCAGAAGTAAAAGACGGTGACTTGCTTGTCGGTAAAGTAACGCCTAAAGGTGTAACGGAGCTGACAGCTGAGGAACGTCTATTACATGCAATCTTTGGTGAGAAAGCCCGTGAAGTCAGGGATACATCCCTTCGCGTACCGCATGGCGGCGGCGGAATCATCCTCGATGTAAAAGTCTTCAACCGTGAAGACGGCGACGAACTGCCACCGGGTGTGAACCAGCTGGTCCGCGTCTACATCGTTCAGAAACGTAAGATCTCTGAAGGTGACAAGATGGCCGGCCGACATGGTAACAAGGGTGTTATCTCTAAGATTTTACCTGAAGAAGACATGCCGTATCTGCCAGACGGTACACCGATCGATATCATGCTTAACCCATTAGGGGTACCATCACGTATGAACATCGGTCAGGTGCTTGAGCTGCACTTGGGTATGGCGGCAAGATATCTTGGCATTCATGTTGCTTCACCGGTATTTGATGGAGCGCGTGAGGAAGATGTTTGGTCTACAATCGAAGAAGCAGGTATGGCACGCGATGCCAAAACCGTTCTTTACGATGGTAGAACCGGTGAACCGTTTGACAACCGTGTATCAGTTGGGATTATGTACATGATCAAACTTGCTCACATGGTTGATGACAAACTTCACGCCCGTTCTACTGGTCCTTACTCACTTGTTACGCAGCAGCCGCTTGGAGGTAAAGCTCAATTCGGTGGTCAGCGTTTCGGTGAGATGGAGGTATGGGCACTTGAAGCATATGGTGCTGCATACACACTGCAAGAAATCCTTACAGTTAAATCCGATGACGTTGTCGGCCGTGTGAAAACATACGAAGCCATCGTCAAAGGTGAAAACGTTCCTGAGCCTGGAGTTCCAGAATCATTCAAGGTTCTGATCAAAGAGCTTCAAAGTTTAGGTATGGATGTTAAGATCCTTTCAAGCACGGAAGAAGAAATTGAAATGCGTGACTTGGAAGACGAAGAAGAAGTGCAACAAGCTGACACGCTAAATATATCTGAGTCTAATGAGCAAGAGTCCGAGACAGTAGGGTCAAAGGAATAAATTTAGAGCAATTAGGGTTAGAGCCTGTAGATTAAAAGGGAGGTAGGCCCCTTGCTAGATGTAAATAACTTTGAGTATATGAAAATTGGTTTAGCTTCCCCCGATAAGATCCGTTCGTGGTCTTACGGGGAAGTCAAAAAACCGGAAACCATTAACTATCGTACATTAAAGCCAGAAAAAGATGGATTGTTCTGTGAACGTATCTTCGGTCCTACAAAGGACTGGGAATGCCACTGCGGTAAATACAAACGTGTACGCTATAAAGGCGTCGTTTGTGACCGTTGTGGAGTTGAAGTAACAAAAGCGAAGGTTCGCCGTGAACGCATGGGTCACATCGAACTTGCAGCTCCTGTATCTCACATCTGGTACTTCAAAGGAATCCCAAGCCGTATGGGTCTTGTATTAGACATGTCCCCTCGTGCATTGGAAGAAGTCATTTACTTCGCTTCCTATGTTGTTACAGAGCCTGGTGATACGGCTCTTGAAAGAAAGCAGCTGCTTTCTGAGAAAGAATACCGTGCTTACCGTGAAAAATACGGAGTGAAATTCCAGGCGGCAATGGGTGCAGAAGCAATCAAAAAACTTCTTCAGGATATCGATCTTGACAAAGAAGCCGACTTCTTGAAAGAAGAGTTGAAAACCGCACAAGGCCAGCGCCGCACACGTGCAATCAAACGTCTTGAGGTGGTCGAGTCATTCAGAAACTCAGGAAATGATCCTGATTGGATGATCCTTGACGTACTTCCTGTCATTCCACCTGAGCTTCGTCCTATGGTTCAGTTGGATGGAGGACGATTTGCAACATCTGACTTGAACGATTTATATCGTCGCGTCATCAATCGTAACAACCGTTTAAAACGTTTATTAGATCTTGGTGCTCCAAGCATCATCGTGCAGAATGAGAAGCGTATGCTTCAAGAAGCTGTAGACGCTTTGATTGACAATGGCCGCCGCGGACGTCCGGTAACAGGACCAGGTAACCGTCCATTGAAATCTCTTTCTCACATGCTTAAAGGGAAGCAAGGTCGTTTCCGTCAAAACCTTCTTGGTAAACGTGTTGACTATTCTGGTCGTTCTGTAATCGTTGTAGGACCTAACCTGAAGATGTACCAATGTGGTCTTCCAAAAGAAATGGCACTTGAACTATTCAAGCCATTTGTCATGAAAGAACTCGTGGAAAAAGGGTTGGCTCACAACATTAAGAGTGCAAAACGCAAGATTGAGCGCGTACAGCCGGAAGTATGGGATGTATTGGAAGAAGTGATTAAAGAACACCCTGTTCTTCTAAACCGTGCACCTACCCTTCACAGACTTGGTATTCAAGCATTTGAACCAACTCTTGTAGAAGGTAGAGCAATCCGTCTTCACCCACTTGTATGTACGGCATACAACGCGGACTTTGACGGTGACCAAATGGCGGTTCACGTACCGCTATCTTCTGAAGCTCAAGCTGAAGCACGCATGCTGATGCTTGCTGCTCAAAACATCCTGAACCCTAAAGATGGTAAACCAGTCGTAACACCATCACAGGATATGGTATTGGGTAACTATTACCTGACACTTGAACGTGAGGATGCTGTAGGCGAAGGCATGGTCTTCTCTGATGCAAATGAAGTACTGCTTGCTTATCAAAACGGATATGTACACTTGCATACACGTATTGGAATCAATGCAGGAACACTTCATAACAAAACGTTCACTGAAAAGCAAAACAATCAAATGTTATTAACAACGGTTGGTAAAGTAATCTTCAACGAAATTTTACCGGACTCCTTCCCGTTCATTAATGAACCGACAAAGACGAACCTGGAAGAAGCTACTCCAGAAAAATACTTTGTTGAGCCTGGTACTGATATCAAGGAAGAGTTTAAAAATCGCGAGTTAATCAATCCGTTCAAAAAAGGTTTCTTAGGAAACATCATCGCCGAGGTATTCAAGAAGTTTGCGATCACAGAAACTTCGCGAATGCTCGATAAAATGAAAGATTTAGGATTCAAATATTCTTCTAAAGCCGGTATTACAGTCGGTATCGCCGATATCGTAGTACTAGCTGAAAAAGAACAAATCCTGGTGGAAGCACAAAGTAAAGTAGATAACGTATTGAAGCAATTCAAACGTGGTCTGATTACAGAAGATGAGAGATACGATCGTGTCATCTCCATCTGGAGTGCTGCGAAAGATACAATCCAAGGTAAGTTAATGGCGACTCTTGATAAGCGCAACCCGATCTTCATGATGAGTGACTCAGGTGCCCGTGGTAACGCATCTAACTTCACTCAGCTTGCCGGTATGCGTGGTCTGATGGCCAACCCGGCTGGTCGTATCATTGAATTACCGATCAAATCAAGTTTCCGTGAAGGTCTGACGGTTCTTGAATACTTCATCTCTACCCACGGTGCGCGTAAAGGTCTTGCCGATACAGCACTGAAGACAGCTGACTCGGGTTACTTGACTCGTCGTCTTGTTGATGTGGCGCAGGATGTCATTGTACGTGAAGAGGACTGCGGAACAGATAGAGGACTGCTTGTTGGTTCCATCAAAGAAGGAACGGAAATCATCGAGCCGCTTGAAGAGCGTCTGCTTGGCCGTTACTCACGTAAAACATTGCGTCACCCTGAAACAGATGAAATCCTTGTCGATGAAAATCAGCTGATCAACGAAGACTTAGCGAAGGTCATCGTAGATGCGGGTGTTGAACAAGTGTCAATCCGCTCTGCATTCACATGTAACACACGCCACGGTGTATGTGAAAAATGTTATGGTACAAACTTAGCTACTGGTCAGAAAGTAGAAGTAGGAGAAGCAGTCGGTATCATCGCTGCGCAATCAATCGGGGAACCTGGTACACAGTTAACGATGCGTACGTTCCATACCGGTGGTGTTGCCGGAGACGATATCACTCAAGGTTTACCGCGTATCCAAGAGATCTTCGAAGCGCGTAATCCGAAAGGTCAGGCTGTCATCTCTGAAATTGACGGTGTCATTACTTCAATCAGTGAAGGAAAAGATCGTCAATACGAAATCACTGTTCAAGGTGATGTGGAAACAAGAAATTACACAGCTCCTTACACAGCTCGTCTGAAGTTCGCTGTCAACGATAAAGTGGCACGCGGGCAAGAGCTTACAGAAGGTTCAATTGATCCGAAAGAACTTCTTAAAGTGCGTGACGTATCAGCCGTCCAAGAATACCTGCTGCGCGAAGTACAAAAAGTATATCGTATGCAAGGGGTTGAAATCGGCGATAAGCACGTTGAGGTCATGGTTCGTCAAATGCTTCGTAAAGTCCGTGTCATCGACGCCGGTGAAACTGAGGTACTTCCAGGTACACTCATGGATATCCACCAGTTCAGAGACGCGAATGAGAATGCATTGCTTAACGGAAGCATTCCAGCTACAGGAAGACCTGTACTTCTTGGAATCACGAAAGCTTCCCTTGAGACGGATTCCTTCTTATCTGCAGCTTCATTCCAGGAAACAACTCGCGTGTTGACGGATGCTGCAATCAAAGGAAAACGCGATGAACTTCTAGGCTTGAAAGAGAATGTCATCATCGGTAAACTGGTCCCTGCTGGTACAGGTATGCAGCGTTACCGTAAGGCAGAACCTGTTTTAGCCGAAGAAACCATTGAAGAAACAGTTACTGTAGAGTAATCTAATATGGCTAACTCTTAGATTGTGTTCACTTTCTAAGAGTTAGCTTTTATAAATCTTTTGATTCTGTGTTGACATAGGAATTTTAAGATGATAATATATTCAAGGTTGCTCCTATTAATAACCTGCTACTTTGGAGGATATCAAATGTCTTATGAAAAAGTATCACAGGCGCAAGAAATTATTGTAGGGACAAAGCAAGCAGTGAAAGCTCTGAAGAATGGTCATGTACTGGAAGTTGTTATCGCGGAAGATGCTGATCCGAGGGTGATAGCGAAAGTGGTGCAGGCAGCTAAAGATCATGATGTACAGGTCAACAAAGTGGATTCTATGAAGAAGCTTGGCAGATCGTGCGGAATAGATGTTGGAGCGGCAGCTGTTGCGATTATACAGTAAAATAGTTTTTGTAGACTATATCTGCAAAAACTTTACTTTTACCCAAAAATGATCCACCTGGATGTGTGGGCTTACCAAGTAAGAAGGGAGGAAAACAAAATGCCAACTATTAACCAATTAGTTCGCAAGCCTCGTCAGTCTAAATCTACAAAGTCTAAGTCACCAGCACTTAACAAAGGCTACAACAGCTTCAAGAAAGTGCACACGAACTTGTCTTCTCCACAAAAACGTGGTGTATGTACTCGTGTAGGTACAATGACTCCAAAGAAACCGAACTCGGCTTTACGTAAATATGCTCGTGTTCGTTTGACAAATGGAATCGAGGTTACTGCTTACATTCCTGGTATCGGGCACAACCTTCAAGAGCACAGTGTCGTGCTTATCCGTGGAGGACGTGTAAAAGATTTACCGGGGGTACGTTATCATATCGTACGTGGTGCGCTTGATACAGCTGGAGTTGACGGCCGTATGCAAGGACGTTCTAAATACGGAACAAAGCGCCCTAAAGCAGCTAAAAAATAATAACAAAATCATAGATTCATTTCTCGTTGAAAGGAGGAAATCACATGCCACGTAAAGGTCCTGTAGCAAAAAGAGACGTTTTACCTGATCCAATGTACAATTCTAAATTAGTTACCCGCTTAATCAACAAAATCATGATTGACGGTAAAAGAGGTAAAGCTCAAAAGAAATTATACTCTGCGTTTGATATCATCAGTGAGCGTTCTGGGAAAGATGCAATGGAAGTATTCGATGCAGCTTTAAAGAATATCATGCCGGTATTAGAAGTTAAAGCTCGTCGTGTTGGTGGTTCAAACTACCAAGTACCTGTTGAGGTTCGCCCTGAGCGTCGTACGACTCTAGGTCTTCGTTGGTTAGTAAACTACTCTCGTCTTCGCGGTGAGAAGACAATGGAAGAGCGTTTAGCTAACGAAATCCTTGATGCAGCTAACAACACTGGTGCTTCTGTTAAGAAGCGTGAAGATACACACAAGATGGCTGAAGCGAACAAAGCGTTTGCTCACTATCGCTGGTAATCTTCTTTTAATAAACAAACTAATCATTCTGATATAAGGAAGGAGAAAGACCACATGCCAAGAGAGTTCTCCTTAGAAAACACTCGTAATATCGGTATCATGGCTCACATCGATGCCGGTAAAACAACTGCAACTGAGCGTATCCTATTTTACACTGGTCGTATCCATAAAATTGGAGAAACTCACGAAGGTGCTTCTCAAATGGACTGGATGGAGCAGGAGCAAGAGCGTGGTATCACGATCACATCTGCTGCGACAACAGCTCAATGGAAAGGCCATCGTATCAACATCATCGATACACCTGGACACGTAGACTTCACTGTTGAAGTTGAACGTTCCCTGCGTGTACTTGATGGTGCGGTAGCAGTACTTGATGCTCAATCTGGTGTTGAGCCTCAAACTGAAACTGTATGGCGCCAAGCAACAACTTACGGGGTTCCTCGTGTTGTGTTCGTTAACAAAATGGACAAAATCGGTGCTGACTTCCTTTACTCTGTAAAAACTCTTCATGAGCGTTTACAAGCGAATGCACACCCAATTCAGCTTCCTATCGGTGCTGAAGATGATTTCGAAGGTATCATCGACCTAGTGGAAATGAAAGCTTATTTCTATGAAGATGACCTTGGAACACGTGCAGAAGCTCGTGACATTCCTGATGAGTACAAAGATCAAGCTGAAGAATACCGTGGAAAATTAATAGAAGCAGTTTCTGAACTTGATGAAGAGTTAATGATGAAATACCTAGAAGGCGAAGAGCTTACAAATGATGAGCTTAAAGCGGCTATCCGTACAGCAACTCTAACTGTTGAGTTCTATCCGGTAGTTTGTGGATCAGCCTTCAAAAACAAAGGGGTTCAATTACTAATTGACTCAGTTATTGATTATCTTCCAGCGCCAACAGACGTTGAAGATATCAAAGGTTTTGTTCCTGAAACAGAAGAAGAAGTAACTCGTCCATCTTCAGACGATGCTCCATTCTCTGCTTTGGCGTTCAAAGTTGCAACTGACCCTTATGTTGGTAAATTAACATTCTTCCGTGTGTACTCTGGTATCCTAGAGTCAGGTTCATACGTAAGAAACTCTTCAAAAGGAAAGCGTGAACGTGTAGGACGTATCCTTCAAATGCACGCTAACTCCCGTGAAGAGATCTCAAGCGTTTACGCTGGGGATATCGCAGCAGCAGTTGGTCTTAAAGATACAAGTACTGGAGATACACTATGTGATGAAAAGAATCTTGTTATTCTTGAATCTATGGTATTCCCAGAGCCTGTTATCTCTCTATCTGTTGAGCCTAAATCAAAGGCTGACCAAGATAAGATGACTACTGCCCTGCAAAAACTTCAAGAGGAAGATCCAACATTCCGTGCGCATACTGACCAGGAAACTGGACAGGTTATCATCGCGGGTATGGGTGAGCTTCACTTAGATATCATCGTTGACCGTATGAAACGTGAATTCAAAGTAGAAGCAAACGTAGGTGCTCCTCAAGTATCTTACCGTGAAACTTTCCGTGATACGGCTAAAGTTGAAGGTAAGTTCGCTCGTCAATCTGGTGGACGTGGACAATTCGGACACGTTTGGATCGAATTCGCGCCTAACGAAGAAGGTAAAGGATTCGAATTCGAGAACGGTATCGTCGGTGGTGTAGTTCCACGTGAATACATCCCTGCAGTACAAGCCGGCCTTGAAGATGCACTTGAAAATGGTGTACTTGCTGGTTTCCCACTTGTTGATGTTAAAGCAAGATTATTCGACGGTTCATACCATGACGTTGACTCCTCTGAAATGGCGTTTAAGATCGCTGCTTCAATGGCACTTAAGAATGCCGCTTCTAAATGTAAGCCGGTAATCCTTGAGCCAATGATGAAGGTAGAGGTTGTTATCCCTGAGGAATACCTTGGAGATATCATGGGTGACGTTACTTCTCGTCGTGGACGCGTAGAAGGTATGGAAGCACGCGGTAACGCTCAAGTCGTTAAAGCGTTCGTACCACTATCTGAAATGTTTGGATATGCAACGTCTCTTCGTTCTAACACACAAGGACGCGGAACGTACTCCATGCACTTCGATCACTACGAAGAAGTACCTAAGTCGATTTCTGAAGAAATCATCAAAAAAAATAAAGGTGAATAATTGATTTATTCCCTTCAATAAAGTATAAATACTATTGTAAGCTAGTACATTTTCAGAGGTGGGGCAATCCACTTCTGAAAATAACCTAACAATATACTTATTTCTTTTAAAATTAAAGGAGGATTTTCAAATGGGTAAGGAAAAATTTGATCGTTCCAAGCAACATGCGAATATCGGTACAATCGGTCACGTTGACCATGGTAAAACTACATTAACTGCTGCAATCACAACTACACTTCACAAGAAGTATGGTCGTGGAACTGCAATGGCTTATGACCAAATCGATGGTGCACCAGAAGAAAGAGAGCGTGGAATCACAATCTCTACTGCACACGTTGAGTACGAAACTGACACTCGTCACTATGCACACGTTGACTGCCCAGGACACGCTGACTATGTTAAAAACATGATCACTGGTGCTGCGCAAATGGACGGAGGTATCCTAGTAGTATCTGCTGCTGATGGTCCAATGCCACAAACTCGTGAGCACATCCTTCTTTCTCGTCAAGTAGGTGTACCTTACCTAGTTGTATTCATGAACAAATGTGACATGGTAGACGACGAAGAGCTACTTGAATTAGTAGAAATGGAAGTACGTGACCTTCTTTCTGAGTACGATTTCCCTGGTGATGACGTACCAGTAATCAAAGGTTCTGCTCTTAAAGCTCTTGAAGGAGATCCTGCGTGGGAAGAAAAAATCTACGAACTTATGGAAGCTGTAGACAGCTACATCCCAACTCCAGAGCGTGACACTGAAAAGCCATTCATGATGCCTGTTGAGGATGTATTCTCAATCACAGGTCGTGGTACAGTTGCTACTGGTCGTGTTGAGCGTGGACAAGTTAAAGTTGGAGACACTATCGACATCATCGGTCTTTCTGATGAGCCTAAATCTACTACTGTAACAGGTGTAGAAATGTTCCGTAAGCTTCTTGATTATGCTGAAGCTGGAGACAACATCGGTGCTCTACTTCGTGGGGTAGCTCGTGAAGATATCCAACGTGGTCAAGTACTTGCTAAACCAGGTACAATCACTCCACACACTAAGTTCAAAGCAGAAGTTTATGTTCTTTCTAAAGAAGAAGGTGGACGTCACACTCCATTCTTCACTAACTACCGCCCTCAGTTCTACTTCCGTACAACTGACGTAACTGGTATCTGTAACCTTCCTGAAGGTGTAGAAATGGTTATGCCTGGCGATAACATCGAAATGACTGTTGAGCTTATCGCTCCAATCGCTATCGAAGAAGGTACTAAGTTCTCTATCCGTGAGGGTGGACGTACTGTAGGTGCTGGAGTAGTAGCTACAATCACTGAGTAATCAATGATGATATAAAACAGATGGACACCTTGTCCATCTGTTTTTTTATGTTGTATTTGACCTGGTTGTTGTAAGGAATAAATGTAGAAAGAAATAGTTTAAGAAAGGACAGATTTGATTTTTATAATGGCAGTTATAACACACGGATCTTGTTTTGATACTAATTAAGTGTTCGTCGATATATGACCCCATTCCGTGTTTTTTAATCCCAATAGAAATTTTATGAACTTGTCTGCAACGATATGATTCGTTATTCGAATTTGTCATCATAATCTTTGTAAAATCTAAACAAAACAATTTAAATTCTAAATACGCATTCGTCACCGCCTTCACTTGATCAGCAACGTTAAAACACCAATATCCAAATGGATTTCCCACCTAAAGAACGACTTTCTACTATATATATAGAACGACCACAGTAGAAGATCTTGAAACTGAAAATCCTCTCAGAGCCATCCATTATTAAATATTGTGAAAACTCCACATCCACTTGAATTTCACCCATCCAGTTTGTATAATAGAGAAAGTGTGCAAAACATATAGATTTTGCAAGAAACCCTTGCATCTTCTAGGTGTTTTAGTTATAATAGACAATGTTGGTCTTTGACTGCGATGAAATGGAAGGTTGCTGACACACCCGGCCGCTTTGCCATGGCGAGTGTGTGGGAAATTTCCATGGAGAATGTCTATTCAAAATAGGCGAAAAAGGAGGGAAAATAATGGCAAAACAAAAGATTCGTATCCGTTTAAAGGCTTATGATCACAGAATTCTTGATCAGTCAGCTGAGAAAATTGTTGAAACAGCAAAACGTTCTGGTGCGGCGGTTTCTGGACCGATCCCACTTCCGACAGAAAAGTCTGTTTACACAATCTTGCGTGCTGTGCACAAATACAAAGATTCTCGTGAGCAATTCGAAATGCGTACACACAAACGCTTAATCGACATTGTGAACCCAACACCACAAACAGTTGATGCGCTTATGCGTTTAGACTTACCATCTGGTGTAGATATCGAAATCAAACTTTAATCTTATAAATTATAATTAACAGGAGGTGTGACTTATGACCAAAGGAATCTTAGGAAGAAAGATCGGTATGACTCAAGTTTTTGCTGAAAACGGTGATCTTATCCCTGTAACAGTTATCGAAGCTGCTCAAAACGTTATTCTTCAAAAGAAATCTGTAGATGTTGATGGATACGATGCGATCCAAGTAGGTTTCGAAGACAAACGCGAAAAGCTTTCTAACAAGCCAGAGAAAGGCCACGTTGCTAAAGCTGAAACTGCTCCTAAGCGCTTCATCCGTGAAATCCGCGGTGTAAACGTAGAAGAGTACGAAGTTGGTCAAGAAGTCAAAGTTGATATTTTCGCTGCAGGCGATGTAGTAGATGTAACAGGAGTTTCAAAAGGGAAAGGTTTCCAAGGTGCGATCAAGCGTCATAACCAATCTCGCGGACCTATGTCTCACGGTTCTCGTTATCACCGTCGTCCTGGTTCAATGGGTCCTGTCGATCCGAACCGCGTATTCAAAGGTAAATTACTACCTGGACGCATGGGTGGAGAACAAATCACGATTCAAAACCTTGAAATCGTAAAAGTGGATGCAGAACGCAACCTGATCTTAGTAAAAGGTAATGTACCTGGACCTAAGAAACAACTTATCAAAGTTAAAACGGCTATCAAAGCAGTTAAATAATAGAACTTCTCAGGAAAGGAGGAAATAAGAATGCCGAAAGTAGCATTATTTAACCAAACAGGTTCTAAAGTTGGTGATATCGAACTTAATGATTCTGTATTTGGTATTGAACCAAACAAACATGTACTGTTTGAAGCAGTATTAATGCAAAGAGCTTCTTTACGTCAAGGAAATCATAAAGTAAAAAATCGTTCTGAAGTACGTGGCGGTGGACGTAAACCATGGCGTCAAAAGGGAACAGGTCGTGCTCGTCAAGGGTCAATCCGTTCTCCACAATGGCGCGGCGGTGGTGTTGTATTTGGACCAGTTCCACGCAGCTACAGCTACAAATTACCTAAGAAAGTTCGTCGCTTAGCGATCAAATCTGCTCTTTCTTCTAAAGTAGTGGAAGAGAACATCTTAGTATTAGAAGCATTATCATTTGATGCTCCAAAAACAAAGGAATTTGCTAACGTTCTTAAAGGTCTTTCAATTAACGCTAAAACATTAGTCGTTACTGATGGTCTTGACGAAAACGTAGCACTTTCAGCTCGTAACATCCCTGGTGTAACTGTTGTTACTGCAGATGGAATCAGCGTTCTTGATGTATTAGGACACGACAAACTAGTGATGACTAAATCAGCTGTTGAAAAAGTAGAGGAGGTGCTTGCATAATGGATGTACGTGAAATCATTAAGCGCCCCGTAATTACAGAAGCTTCTACAGATCTTATGTCTGAGAAAAAGTATACGTTTGAAGTTGATACTAGAGCGAACAAAACTCAAGTTAAAGATGCTGTTGAAGAAATCTTTGACGTAAAAGTCGAAAAAGTTAACATCATGAACTACAAAGGCAAATTCAAGCGTATGGGTCGTCACGCTGGTTACACTAACAAGCGTCGTAAAGCGATCGTAAAGCTTACTGCTGACAGTAAAGAAATCGAATTCTTTGAAGTATAATTCACTTAATTAAGAAGAGGAGGGAAAAACATGGCGATTAAAAAGTACAAACCTACCTCTAATGGTCGTCGCGGTATGACTTCATCTGATTTCGCAGAAATCACAACGGATTCTCCGGAAAAGTCACTTTTAGCACCCCTGCATAAAAAGGGTGGCCGTAACAACCAAGGTAAGTTAACAGTTCGTCATCAAGGCGGCGGTCATAAGCGTCAATACCGTATCATCGACTTCAAACGTGATAAAGATGGTATACCTGGACGCGTTGCTACGATCGAATACGATCCGAACCGCTCTGCAAATATTGCACTAATCAACTACGCTGATGGAGAAAAGCGTTACATCCTTGCACCTAAGTCAATCGAAGTAGGTATGGAAGTAATGTCTGGACCTGAAGCAGATATCAAAACAGGTAATGCGTTACCGCTTATCAACATCCCTGTTGGTACAGTAGTACACAATATCGAACTTAAACCAGGTAAAGGTGGTCAGCTGGTACGTTCTGCTGGTACATCTGCACAAGTACTTGGTAAAGAAGGTAAATACGTTCTTGTACGCCTAAACTCTGGTGAGACTCGTATGATCCTTTCTGCTTGCCGCGCTACAGTAGGTCAAGTTGGAAATGAGCAGCACGAACTTATCAACATCGGTAAAGCAGGACGTTCTCGCTGGTTAGGTAAGCGCCCAACAGTTCGTGGTTCTGTAATGAACCCTAACGATCACCCACACGGTGGTGGTGAAGGACGTGCGCCAATCGGACGTAAATCACCAATGTCTCCATGGGGCAAACCTACTCTTGGATACAAGACACGTAAGAAAAACAACAAATCAGATAAATTTATTGTGCGTCGTCGCAAAAAATAACGGGGTTGAACTACGGTTCGTTCACAGAGCCGTAGACCAATCACGAAGGGAGGTTCAAACATGGGTCGTAGCTTAAAAAAGGGACCTTTTGTTGATGATCATTTAATGACAAAGATCGAAAAATTGAACGAAACTGAAGGCAAACAAGTTGTTAAGACTTGGTCTCGTCGTTCAACGATCTTCCCAGCATTCATCGGTCACACTATCGCAGTTTACGATGGTCGTAAACATGTACCTGTATACGTCACTGAAGACATGGTAGGACACAAGCTTGGTGAATTTGCACCATCTCGTACTTACAAAGGTCATGGCAGTGATGATAAGAAAACAAGACGCTAATTGAGAGGAGGGTATCCTAATGCAAGCAAAAGCTGTTGCTAGAACAGTACGTATTGCTCCTCGTAAAGTACGTTTAGTCATCGATCTAATCCGAGGTAAGCAAGTTGGAGAAGCAGTTGCGATTCTTAAGCACACGCCTAAGGCAGCTTCACCAGTCGTTGAAAAAGTACTTAAATCTGCTATCGCAAACGCAGAGCATAACTATGACATGGATATTAACAGCCTGATCGTTACTGAGGCTTATGTAAATGAAGGACCAACACTTAAACGTTTCCGTCCACGTGCGATGGGTCGTGCAAGTCAAATCAACAAACGTACAAGTCACATTACACTTGTAGTATCAGAAAAGAAGGAGGGATAATCCGTGGGTCAAAAAGTACATCCGGTCGGACTTCGTGTCGGTATAATTCGTGATTGGGAGTCTAAATGGTACGCAGACAAAGATTACGCTACACTTTTACACGAAGACTTAAAAGTACGTGAATATATTGCAAAACGTTTAGTAGACGCATCTGTTTCTAAAGTAGAAATCGAACGCGCTGCAAACCGTATCAACATTACTGTTCATACAGCTAAGCCTGGTATGGTTATCGGTAAAGGTGGTACAGAAGTTGAAGCTCTTCGTAAAGCTCTTAACGAACTGACTTCAAAACGTGTACACATCAACATCGTTGAAATCAAAAGAGCTGACGTTGATGCTAAATTAGTAGCAGAAAACATTGCTCGTCAATTAGAAAACCGTGTTTCATTCCGTCGTGCTCAAAAGCAAGCGATCCAACGTGCGATGCGTGCTGGTGCAAAAGGAATCAAAACACAGGTATCTGGTCGTTTAGGCGGAGCTGACATCGCTCGTGCTGAACATTACAGTGAAGGTACTGTTCCACTTCATACTCTACGCGCTGACATTGACTATGCTCATGAAGAAGCTGACACAACTTATGGTAAGCTTGGTGTTAAAGTATGGATCTACCGTGGAGAAGTTCTTCCTACAAGAAAGAAATCTGAGGAAGGAGGCAAATAATTATGTTATTACCTAAACGCGTTAAACATCGTCGCGAACACCGTGGTAAAATGCGTGGTCGTGCTAAAGGCGGTCAAGAAGTTGCGTTCGGTGAATACGGTTTACAAGCTACAGAAGCTTCTTGGATCACAAACCGTCAAATCGAATCTGCTCGTATCGCTATGACTCGTTACATGAAACGTGGCGGTAAAGTATGGATTAAAATCTTCCCTCATAAACCTTACACTGCTAAACCTCTAGAAGTTCGAATGGGTTCTGGTAAAGGGGCTCCAGAAGGCTGGGTAGCAGTAGTTAAGCCTGGAAAAATCATGTTTGAAGTAGCTGGTGTTTCTGAAGAGGTAGCTCGTGAAGCTCTTCGTCTTGCAGCACACAAACTGCCTGTTAAATGCAAGTTTGTAAAACGAGAGGAAATTGGTGGTGAATCAAATGAAAACTAATGAAATTCGTGACCTAACCACTGCCGAAATTGAACAAAAAGTCAAAACTCTGAAAGAAGAGTTATTTAACCTTCGCTTCCAACTTGCGACTGGCCAACTTGAAAACACAGCCCGCATCCGTGAAGTCCGCAAAGGGATCGCTCGTATGAAAACTGTAATCCGTGAAAGAGAGATCGGGGTTAACAATCGATAAATGAGAGGAGGTTTGCTTAAATGAGTGACCGCAACCAACGTAAGGTATACACTGGCCGTGTTGTTTCCGACAAAATGGATAAAACAGTAACGGTTATGGTAGAAACTTATAAAAAGCATTCTCTATACGGCAAGCGCGTAAAGTACTCTAAGAAGTTTAAAACTCATGATGAGAACAACGAAGCAAAAGTAGGCGATATCGTACGTATCATGGAGACTCGTCCACTATCTGCTACGAAACGTTTCCGTTTAGTAGAAGTTGTTGAAAAAGCAGTTATTATCTAATATATTTGCTCGGATAATTTGTAATTCCGAAGGGAGGTAACCTACATGATTCAACAAGAATCACGTTTAAAAGTTGCTGACAACTCTGGTGCTCGTGAAGTATTAACGATTAAAGTTCTTGGTGGTTCTGGACGCAAGACTGCTAACATCGGTGATGTAATCGTATGTACAGTAAAACAAGCAACACCAGGTGGCGTTGTTAAAAAAGGTGACGTAGTTAAGGCTGTAGTCGTTCGTACGAAGTCTGGTGTACGCCGTCAAGACGGTACTTACATCAAGTTCGACGAGAACGCATGTGTAATCATCCGTGACGATAAAGGACCACGTGGAACTCGTATCTTCGGACCTGTTGCTCGTGAATTACGTGACAGCAACTTTATGAAAATTGTATCTTTAGCTCCAGAAGTTCTTTAATAGATTAGCATTGGCCAATCAAGGAGGTGCGATGAAATGCATGTGAAAAAAGGCGACAAAGTAGTGGTCATCACTGGGAAAGACAAAGGCAAAACAGGAACTGTTCTTGCAGCGTTCCCTAAGAAAGACCGAGTGCTTGTTGAAGGAATCAACGTTGTGAAAAAACACGCTAAGCCTTCACAGATGAACCCGCAAGGCGGAATCATCAGCCAGGAAGCATCTGTCCACGTATCAAACGTAATGCTTCTAGATCCGAAATCTAACGAGGCAACTCGTGTAGGTTACAAAACGGAAAACGGTAAAAAAGTACGTGTAGCAAAAAAATCAGGTGAAGTTCTAGATAAATAGTTCGATTAAGAAGGGAGGTATTCTGAATGAACCGCCTAAAAGAAAAATTTCAAAGTGAAATCAGCCCAGCTCTAGTGAGCAAATTCAATTACAAATCAGTAATGGAAGTACCTAAAGTTGAAAAGATCGTTGTCAACATGGGTATCGGTGATGCAGTTCAAAACTCAAAGGCTCTTGATGTAGCAGTTGACGAATTGACTCAAATCACTGGTCAAAAACCTGTTGTAACAAAAGCTAAAAAATCTATCGCAGGCTTCCGTCTACGTGAAGGTATGCCGATCGGTGCAAAAGTTACTCTTCGCGGAGAGCGTATGTACCAATTCTTAGATAAATTAATCTCTGTATCACTTCCACGTGTACGTGACTTCCGCGGTGTTTCTAAGAAAGCATTCGACGGTCGCGGTAACTACACTCTAGGTGTGAAAGAGCAATTGATTTTCCCTGAGATTGATTATGATAAAGTGTCTAAAGTACGCGGTATGGATATCGTTATCGTAACTACTGCTAATACAGACGAAGAAGCTCGTGAGTTATTGACTCAAATCGGAATGCCATTCCAAAAGTAATCGCTATATAAGGGAGGCGAAAATGTGGCTAAAAAATCAATGATTGCGAAACAAAAACGCACGCCAAAGCATAATGTTCAAGCGTACACACGTTGCGAACGTTGCGGACGTCCTCACTCAGTAATCCGTAAATTCAAGCTTTGCCGTATTTGTTTCCGTGAACTTGCATACAAGGGTCAGATTCCTGGCGTTAAAAAAGCTAGTTGGTAATACCCTATATTGGGAAGGAGGTAAATTATTATGACAATGACAGATCCAATTGCAGATTTGCTTACTCGCATCCGTAATGCGAACATGGTTCGTCACGAAAGACTGGAAGTTCCTGCTTCTAACATCAAGAAAGAAATCGCTGAAATCCTCAAACGTGAAGGTTTCGTACGTGACGTAGAATATGTTGAAGATAACAAACAAGGTGTTATCCGCATTTTCTTAAAATATGGAGCAAACAATGAGCGCGTAATCACTGGCTTAAAGCGTATCTCTAAACCAGGTCTACGTGTATATGCAAAATCTACAGAAGTACCTAAAGTATTAAACGGATTAGGTATCGCACTTGTTTCCACTTCTCAAGGTGTTTTAACTGATAAAGAAGCTCGTGCACAACAAGTGGGCGGAGAAGTATTAGCTTACGTTTGGTAATATTTTTTAAATGAATGGAGGTGCAACAGGATGTCACGTGTAGGAAAACAGCCTATCGAAATGCCATCTGACGTTACTCTTACAGTAGGTGAAGATAACCTAGTAACTGTAAAAGGACCTAAAGGTGAACTTTCTCGTACATTCAGTTCTGATATTAAAGTAGAATTAGAAGGTAACACAGTAACAATTACGCGTCCTTCTGATGCAAAAGAACACCGCGCGTTACACGGTACAACTCGTGCCTTGATCGCGAACATGGTTGAAGGTGTATCTAAAGGATTCGTAAGAAATCTTGAGCTTGTCGGTGTAGGTTACCGTGCTCAAAAACAAGGTGCTAAGCTTGTCCTTAACGTTGGGTACTCTCACCCAGTTGAAATCGAAGCTGAAAAAGGCATCGAGATCGAAGTACCATCAAACACTAAGATCTCAATCAAAGGTATCGATAAAGAACGTGTTGGTGCATTAGCAGCTAACATTCGTGCAGTACGCTCTCCTGAGCCTTACAAAGGAAAAGGTATTCGCTACGAAGGTGAATATGTTCGTCGTAAAGAAGGTAAAACAGGTAAATAATGCCGCGTAGGCAATAAGAAAGGAGTGACCGTAGGTGATTACTAAGCCAGATAAGAACAAAACACGTAAGAAGAGACATGCCCGTGTACGTTCTAAAATTACTGGAACTGAAACTCGTCCTCGTCTGAACGTTTTCCGTTCTAACAAAAACATCTATGCTCAAATTATCGATGATATGAACGGTGTTACTCTTGCAAGTGCATCTTCTAAAGATAATGATTTCGGATTAGAATCCACTAACACTGTTGAAGCAGCAGCGAAAGTTGGAGAACTAGTGGCGAAACGTGCAGCAGATAAAGGTTTAAAATCTGTAGTATTTGACCGTGGTGGATATTTATATCATGGCCGTATCAAAGCTCTAGCTGAATCAGCTCGTGAAAACGGCTTAGAATTTTAATTAAAAGGAGGGACAATCCAGATGCGTCGTATTGATCCAAGCAAACTAGAATTTGAAGAACGCGTAGTTACAATCAATCGTGTTGCGAAAGTTGTTAAAGGTGGACGTCGTTTCCGTTTCGCTGCTCTTGTAGTAGTAGGCGACAAAAACGGTCACGTTGGTTTCGGAACGGGTAAAGCCCAAGAGGTACCTGATGCAATCCGTAAAGCGATTGAAGATGCGAAAAAGAATCTAATTGAAGTTCCTATGGTTGGAGGTACCACTCCACACGTAGTAACTGGACGATTTGGTGCTGGTCAAATTCTTATCAAGCCTGCTTCTGCGGGTACAGGAATTATTGCTGGTGGACCTGTTCGTGCGGTACTAGAATTAGCTGGGGTACAAGATATCCTTTCTAAATCACTAGGATCTAACACTCCAATTAACATGGTTCGCGCAACAATCGAAGGTTTAAAACAATTAAAGCGTGCTGAAGACGTAGCTAAATTACGTGGAAAATCAGTAGAAGAACTATTAGGATAAGGGAGGGATAACGATGGCTAACAAACTAGAAATTACCCTCACTCGCAGTGTTATTGGTCGTCCGCAAGATCAACGTAAAACAGTTGAAGCTTTAGGACTTCGCAAAATGCACCAAACAGTTGAGCAACAAGATAATGCTGCTATCCGCGGTATGATCAACAAAGTTGCTCACCTTGTAACGGTAACAGAAAAATAATCGAGTTGTTTCGATAATAAGGAGGTGCCGACATGAAATTACATGAGTTACAACCTGCAGAAGGTTCTCGTAAAGTCCGCAACCGTGTAGGACGCGGAATTGGTTCTGGTAATGGTAAAACTGCTGGTAAAGGTCATAAAGGACAAAATGCTCGTTCTGGTGGAGGAGTACGTCCTGGATTCGAAGGTGGTCAAACTCCTTTATTCCAACGTTTACCAAAACGTGGTTTCACTAACATCAACCGTAAAGAATATGCAATCGTCAATCTTGACGCATTGAATCGCTTCGAAGATGGTACAGAAGTTACTCCGACTTTACTAGTTGAAACTGGTTTAGTAAGTAACGAAAAAGCAGGAATTAAGATTCTTGGTAAAGGTTCAATCGAGAAAAAGCTTACAGTAAAAGCACACAAATTCTCAACCACTGCTAAAGAAGCTATTGAAGCTGCTGGCGGTACATCTGAGGTGATCTAATGTTCCAAACTATCTCCAATTTTATGCGCGTGGGTGATATAAGAAATAAAATTATCTTCACCCTTTTAATGTTAGTCGTCTTCCGTCTTGGTACCTTCATTCCGGTGCCAAACGTAGACGCAGGTGTACTAAAGATGCAAGACCAGGCAGGGATTCTCGGATTCCTGAATACATTTGGCGGTGGTGCGCTGCAGAATTTCTCCATCTTCGCGATGGGAATCATGCCTTACATCACGGCTTCGATCATTGTTCAGCTGCTTCAAATGGACGTTGTTCCTAAGTTCACTGAATGGTCGAAGCAAGGTGAAGTCGGCCGCCGTAAATTAGCTCAGTTCACTCGTTATTTCACGATTATTCTTGGTTTTATCCAAGCTTTAGGGATGTCCTACGGCTTTAACCGAATTTATGGTGGAATGCTTATCCAAAGCCCTGGAGTAAGCACGTACCTGTTAATCGCTTTGGTATTGACAGCTGGTACGGCTTTTCTTATGTGGCTGGGTGAACAGATCACAGCTAAAGGTGTTGGAAATGGTATCTCGATCCTGATCTTTGCAGGTATCGTAGCTGCAATTCCTAACACTGTAAACCAAATTTATGCTCAACAAATAGAAGGAGCAGGTGAACAACTTTTCCTTCGCATTGTCGTTCTTGCACTTTTAGTATTGGCAGTTATTGCAATCGTTGTTGGTACAGTGTTTATTCAACAAGCACTTCGTAAAATTCCGATTCAATATGCAAAACGTCTAGTGGGACGCAGTCCGGTTGGCGGACAATCAACTCATCTTCCTTTGAAAGTAAATGCTGCGGGTGTTATTCCAGTAATCTTCGCGATTTCTTTTATCATCACGCCACAGACCATTTCGACTTTCTTCGGAGAAAATGATGTGACAAGTACGATTCAGTACATTTTTGATTACACGAAGCCGGTTGGTATGATCATCTATGTTGCATTGATCATCGCCTTTACTTACTTCTATGCTTTCATTCAAGTGAATCCGGAGCAAATGGCGGAAAACTTGAAGAAGCAAGGTGGATATATTCCTGGTATCCGTCCAGGTAAAACCACTCAAGAGTATCTCACTCGCGTTCTGTACCGCCTAACATTTGTAGGGGCAATTTTCTTATCTGTGATCTCCATTCTTCCAGTGTTCTTCATTAACTTCGCTGGACTGCCTCCTGCGGCACAAATTGGCGGAACAAGTCTCTTGATCGTCGTTGGTGTTGCTCTTGAGACAATGAAGCAATTGGAAGCACAGCTAGTGAAACGTCACTACAAAGGGTTCATTAAATAAGAGGGTTTTCGGGAACGTTCAGTTCCTGAAGCCATTTTATAGACATTTGAGGGGGAGTTCGAGTGAATATTGTTCTTATGGGCTTACCAGGCGCAGGAAAAGGCACTCAAGCTGAGAAAATCGTTGAAAAATATGGTATCCCTCATATTTCGACTGGTGACATGTTCCGTGCTGCGATCAAAGACGGCACTGAGCTTGGCTTGAAGGCTAAATCATTCATGGATAATGGCGATCTTGTTCCTGATGAAGTAACAATCGGAATTGTCCGTGAACGTTTAAGCAAAAAGGATTGTGGCAAAGGCTTTTTACTTGATGGGTTCCCAAGAACCGTCGCTCAGGCAGAAGCACTTGAAAACATCCTTGCTGATCTTGGTAAAAAGATGAATTATGTCATTAATATAGATGTAGATAAGGACATCCTGATGGGGCGCTTGACAGGTCGCAGAATCTGTAAAGAGTGCGGCGCTACTTATCATCTTGTCTTTAATCCACCAAAAGAAGAGGGCGTTTGTGATCGCTGTGGCGGAGAATTGTATCAGCGTGCTGATGATAACGAAGAAACAGTTCAAAACCGACTTGACGTGAACATCAAGCAAACTCAACCACTTTTGGCATACTACGAAGATAAAGGCTATCTGAAAAACATTGACGGTCAACAAGACATCGATAAAGTGTTTTCTGACATTGATGTACTACTTGGAGGCCTTTCAGTATGATCATTTGTAAAACTCCGAGAGAGATTGAGATCATGCGCCATGCGGGCAAGATTGTGGCCTTGACTCATGCGGAATTGCGAAAGTTTATTTCACCAGGAATAACGACGAAGGAATTGGATGCAATTGCTGAAAAATTCATTCGCAAACATGATGCAATTCCATCTTTTAAAGGGTATAATGGGTTTCGTGGCAGCATCTGTGCCTCAGTCAACAACGAGCTGGTTCATGGAATTCCGGGTGATCGGGTACTCAAGGATGGCGATATTATCAGCATCGACATCGGTGCGAAATATAATGGCTATCATGGAGATTCGGCCTGGACGTATCCAGTTGGGAAGATTGATGATGAAACCCGCAAGCTTCTTGATGTAACAGAGAAATCTTTATATCTGGGGCTTGATGAAGCTAAACCAGGCGAACGTCTGTCGAATATCTCTCATAGTATTCAAACTTTTGTTGAAGCAAATGGCTTTTCTATCGTTCGAGAGTATGTAGGGCACGGAGTTGGTCAAGACTTACATGAGGACCCTCAGATTCCTCATTATGGACCGCCTAACAAAGGTCCTCGCTTAAAGCCTGGCATGGTACTGGCTATTGAACCAATGGTTAATGCAGGAAGTCGATATGTTAGAACGTTATCAGATAACTGGACAGTCGTTACAGTTGATGATAAAATGTGTGCGCACTTTGAACACACCATTGCAATTACTGAAGAAGGCTATGAGATATTGACGAAAGCCTAAGTGAAGGTGATTGGATTGATCGAGTCAGATTCGGCGATACCGAGTGTAGGTCAGATTGTTCTGCCTCTTAAGGGCAGGGAAGCTGGAACGTATTCGGTCGTTGTTCAGCAATTGGATGAACGTTTTGTACTCATAGCAGACGGAGATAGACGAAAATTCGACCGCGCCAAGCGAAAGAATATCGGACATCTTCAACTGTTTGACTATGTTTCTCCAGAAGTTCAAAACAGTATTATCGAAACGGGTAAAGTGACGAACGGTAAACTGCGCTATGCGGTTTCAAAGTTTGTAAATGAAGTTTTAATTGATGAGAAGAAGGGAGACATGTTCGATGGCTAAAGATGATGTAATTGAAGTGGAAGGGAAAGTCGCTGAGACTTTGCCTAACGCGATGTTTAAGGTAGAATTAGAAAATGGTCATACAGTTCTGGCACATGTTTCAGGAAAGATTCGTATGCACTTCATCCGTATCCTACCTGGTGACAAGGTGACAGTTGAATTATCACCGTATGACTTAACTCGTGGTAGAATCACTTATCGTTATAAATAATTCATTGCACTCCGTACTATTAAGGAGGTTAGAATAAGATGAAAGTTAGACCATCTGTTAAGCCGATCTGCGAAAAATGTAAAGTTATCCGCAGAAAAGGTAAAGTCATGGTTATCTGTGAAAACCCTAAACACAAACAAAAACAAGGCTAAACTAAAAGGAGGTGCGCTATCACTATGGCACGTATTGCTGGTGTAGACATTCCACGTGACAAACGTGTTGTCATTTCATTAACATACATCTACGGTATTGGTAAAAATACTGCGACACAAATTCTTTCAGAAGCTGGTGTCTCTGAAGACACTCGCGTTCGCGATCTAACAGAAGACGAACTAGGAAAGATTCGTGATATCGTTGACAAATTAAAGGTTGAAGGTGATCTTCGTCGTGAGATCTCTCTAAACATCAAACGTCTTATGGAAATCGGTTCATACCGCGGTCTTCGTCACCGTCGTGGACTTCCTGTTCGTGGACAACATACGAAGAACAATGCTCGTACACGTAAAGGTCCTCGTAAGACTGTAGCAAACAAGAAAAAATAATAGGTAAAGGAGGTTACTTCTTAACATGGCACGTAAAACAAACACTCGTAAACGTCGTGTGAAAAAGAATATCGAAGCTGGTATTGCACACATTCGTTCTACATTCAATAATACAATCGTAACTATCACTGATGTTCACGGAAACGCTGTTGCATGGTCAAGTGCAGGTTCACTAGGATTCAGAGGTTCTCGTAAATCTACTCCTTTCGCAGCACAAATGGCTGCTGAAACTGCTGCAAAAGCTTCCCAAGAACATGGTTTAAAAACTCTTGAAGTAACAGTTAAAGGCCCTGGAGCTGGACGTGAAGCTGCAATCCGTGCTCTTCAAGCTGCCGGTCTTGAGGTTACTGCAATCAGAGACGTTACTCCAGTTCCTCATAACGGATGCCGTCCGCCAAAACGTCGCCGCGTTTAATTTTTCTGTATAAATTTTGTATCGTTGTCTATAATGGGATATGATACAAAATGTTCATTCGGAAAAATGTAACCAGTTGTTGGTGCACAATAGGGAACGTAAACATGGGGAATTTCGGACTTCATATTATTTAGCCCGGAGTTTCGACGTTTTGAAGGAGGGTAAATATTAATGATCGAAATTGAAAAACCAAAAATTGAAACGGTTGAGATCAGCGATGATGCCACATATGGAAAGTTCGTCGTAGAACCACTTGAGCGTGGATATGGTACAACTTTGGGTAACTCCTTACGTCGTATCCTACTATCGTCACTCCCAGGTGCCGCTGTCACATCTATTCAAATAGATGGAGTACTGCATGAGTTTTCAACAATTGAAGGCGTCGTAGAGGATGTCACATCCATCATTTTGAATATCAAAAAGCTTGCGTTGAAGATTTACTCTGATGAAGAGAAGACGCTTGAGATTGATGTACAGGGTGAAGGGGTCGTTACAGCTGCTGATATTACTCATGATAGTGATGTGGAAGTGTTAAATCCAGATTTACACATTGCCACATTATCTAAAAGTGGTCACTTCCGTGTGCGTTTAAGCGCATCTCGCGGACGTGGATACAGACCTGCTGACCAAAACAAACGTGAGGATCTTCCAATCGGTGTAATCCCAATCGATTCTATTTACACTCCAGTTTCACGCGTTAATTATCAAGTAGAAAACACTCGTGTTGGTCAAATGACTAACTATGATAAGCTTTCTCTTGATGTTTGGACTGATGGAAGTATTGGCCCGAAAGAAGCGATTTCTTTAGGAGCTAAGATTCTGACAGAACACTTGAATATTTTCGTCGGCCTTACAGATGAAGCGCAGAATGCTGAAATCATGGTAGAAAAAGAAGAAGACCAAAAAGAAAAAGTTCTAGAGATGACGATCGAAGAATTAGATCTTTCTGTTCGTTCTTACAACTGCCTGAAGCGTGCTGGAATCAACACTGTTCAAGAGCTTGCCAACAAGACTGAAGAAGATATGATGAAAGTACGTAACCTAGGACGTAAATCTCTTGAAGAGGTCAAAGTTAAACTTGAAGACCTTGGATTAGGGTTACGTAAAGACGATTGATAATCATTTTAGATAGATAGTTTCAACAAAGGAGGGAACCCTTAATGGCTTACAGAAAGTTAGGACGTACAAGTGCTCAACGTAAAGCAATGCTACGTGATTTAGCTACTGACCTAATCATTAATGAGCGTATTGAAACAACTGAAACTCGTGCGAAAGAGCTTCGTTCAGTTGTGGAAAAAATGATCACATTAGGTAAACGTGGTGATGTTCACGCACGTCGTCAAGCTGCTGCATTCATTCGTAAAGAAGTTGCAAACGCTGAAAACAACCAAGATGCTCTTCAAAAGTTATTCTCTGACATCGCTCCTCGTTACAACGAGCGTCAAGGCGGATATACTCGCATTATGAAGGTTGGTCCTCGCCGTGGTGACGGTGCTCCAATGGCAATCATCGAATTAGTTTAATAATTCGTGACGACTAACATTAAGGGCGGGACAGTTAATCCTTAACTGCTTCTTTGCCCTTTTTGTATAAGTGCATGATTGATGATGAAAAGCAGAGCGTTACGATGAGCAGCACTGCTGACTCGTCTAGCTCGTGCGCCCCTTCCGACTTCTATAACGATAGAAGCTGTTCAGTGGATGAACAAGAAAAGGATTCTTTTCTTTGGACGGGGTGCAGGCTTTTTTTTATTTATATGGAATTTTGCTATTATTTATTTATTGGATTTCTAATTCCGCTATTGATTTCCGTGGAAGGCTTCGCTTTCCGCGGGCGGCCGGTGAGCCTCCTCGTCGTGGGGTAGAACTGTCCAGCTGCAGGGCTTAGAAGCACATGTCATAAGACAAACCGACCAATAAGGCAAAGAACGCCTTCATGGACGATTCGTCTTATGCCACAAGCTTCTGGGCAAAGCCCTTCCGCTTTTATAATAGGAGTCTACGCCTTCCACTCCAATCAATAGCTGGAACCAGAAAAAATATAGAAATAGTTAAGAATAAAAACAATCTGTTCTTAAAAGATAAAAAAGCCGAGCAGAGTTAAAATTCAGCTGAGAATTGATGAGCATAGAGGAGGTATGTATCGTGCGAAAGATGATTAACGTCAATGATGTTTATTTCCGTTATCCGGATCAGGAAGCATATGCGCTGGAAGGAATCAACCTGCACGTAGAGCACGGTGAGTGGCTTGCGATTGTCGGACATAATGGTTCTGGTAAATCGACACTGGCCAAGATGCTGAACGGCCTGCATTTTCCTGAAAAGGGTGACGTTACAGTAGACGGAATCGCATTAGAAGAAGAGACGATCTGGGATATCCGTTCCAAGATCGGAATGGTCTTTCAAAATCCAGATAATCAGTTTGTCGGTGCTACAGTGGAAGATGATGTGGCTTTTGGGTTAGAAAACCATGGAGTACCGCATGAAGCAATGGTACAAAGAGTGAATAACGCGTTAAAGCGTGTCTATATGGAAGATTTTCTTGATCAAGAGCCGCACCATTTATCAGGCGGACAGAAGCAGCGTGTTGCGATCGCAGGAGTGGTGGCCCTGCAGCCGGATATCATCATTCTGGACGAATCCACATCGATGCTTGATCCGAAAGGGAAGAAAGAAGTCCTTGAAACGGTCAGGATCCTGAAAGAAAAAGAGGATTTGACTGTTATTTCGATCACTCATGACCTTGAAGAAGCTGCAAAGGCTGATCGAATCATTGTACTAAACAAAGGAAGAGTCTTCAAGGAAGGGACACCTCAGGAGATTTTCCTGCTCGAGGATGAATTAAAGAAGTTGGGGCTTGATTCTCCTTTTACCATTAAACTTTCAGGGGCGCTGAAGAATGCGGGTATATCACTACCTAAGAATTATTTTACAGAAGAAGAGCTGGTGAACGAGTTATGGAAATCTCATTTCAACAAGTAGAATATCGATATTCCTATAAAACCCCATTTGAAAAACTCGCTCTTGAAGATATCAACCTCACCATTCCATCCGGTCAGTTTCTGGCTGTCATCGGTCATACAGGTTCGGGCAAGTCGACATTGCTTCAGCATTTGAATGCCTTGCTAAAGCCTACATCCGGACTAGTGAACGTAGGAGGCTTTGAAATCAGCCCCGATAAAAAAACGAAGAGCCTGAAATCGATCAGGCAAAAAGTAGGGATTGTCTTTCAGTTTCCTGAACATCAATTATTTGAAGAAACGGTACTGAAGGATATTTGTTATGGCCCTATGAATTTCGGAGTATCCGAAGAAGAAGCGAAGGAAAGAGCGAAGGAATTGATTGTGAAGGTCGGTCTATCTGAGGACATTCTTAAGAAATCCCCATTCGATCTCTCAGGCGGTCAAATGAGAAGGGTCGCCATTGCCGGCGTCCTTGCCATGAATCCGGATGTAATCGTATTGGACGAGCCTACAGCAGGCTTAGATCCGCGGGGGCAGCGCGAAATCATGGATATGTTCTATGATCTTCATAAAGAGAAAGGGCTGACCACCATCCTTGTCACGCACAGTATGGAGGACGCGGCTCATTATGCAGATGAGATTGTCATCATGCAGAAGGGACGCCTGAAGAGGAAGGGATCGCCTCAAGACATTTTTTCACAACCAGAGGAACTGTTTGAAATGGGGCTTGATGTCCCTGATGTGGTCCGTTTCCAGTTCAAGCTGGAAGAGCGTATCGGCAGGAAACTCGGCGTCACCTGTTTGACGATTGAAGAACTCGCTGATGCGATTGGTTCCCTTGAAGAAGGGGGTGGCCCGCTATGATGGAAAAAATGATTTTCGGGCGTTATGTACCCGCAAATTCCATACTGCACAGCATGGATCCAAGGTCGAAGCTTCTCTTTATTTTCGGATTCATCTGTGTTGTATTTTTAGCGAATAATGTGATCACCTATGCCTTATTAGGGGCATTTACGCTTACTGCACTCATCTTTTCCAATCTTCCCATCCGGTTCATCATCGGAGGGTTGAAGCCCATTCTCTGGCTGATCCTGTTTACGTTCTTCCTGCATGTGTTCTTTACAAAAGAAGGAGGGGTCATCCTGGATCTTGGCTTCCTCAAAATTCACGAGGAAGGACTGCGTCAGGGGATATTCATATCTCTGCGATTCTTTTACCTGATCCTGATCACGTCTTTACTGACACTGACGACATCGCCGATCACGATCACAGATGGATTGGAAACATTATTGAACCCGCTGCGGAAAGTGAATTTCCCTGTCCATGAGCTTGCCTTGATGATGTCGATTTCTCTGCGATTCATCCCGACCCTGATGGAGGAAACGGATAAAATCATGAAGGCGCAGATTGCCAGGGGAGCAGAATTCTCTTCTGGGCCGATAAAAGACCGTATCAAGGCGATTATCCCATTGCTCATCCCTTTGTTTGTGAGTGCGTTCAAGCGTGCAGAGGACCTGGCTACGGCCATGGAAGCAAGGGGTTATCAAGGCGGCGAAGGAAGAACGAAATACAGGCTTCTTTCCTGGCATAAAAAAGATACGGGCGCACTGGTTGTACTTGGCATCCTGACAGCCTTGTTACTATTCTTCAGAGGATAGGGGGAGTGAATCTATGAAGCGGGTAAAATGTACGATCTCATATGACGGCACCCATTTCAGCGGGTATCAAATACAGCCGAATCAGCGTACAGTGCAGGGCCTCCTGGAAGACACCCTGAGTGACATTCATAAAGGGGAGCGGATACGTGTCACTGCTTCGGGCAGAACGGACGCAGGGGTCCACGCACAAGGCCAGGTGTTCCATTTTGATACTCCGCTGTCCATTCCTGAGGAAAAATGGCCGGTTGTTCTAAACACGCGCCTTCCTGATGAAGTAACCATCAAAGAGGCAGCATTCGTCTCTGATGACTTTCATGCCAGATTTTCAGTCAAGAGGAAGGAATATCGTTACAGAGTCCATACAGCCGAATCTAGGAGCCCTTTCCACCGTAACTTTGCCCTCCACTATCCATTTACTATCTCAGTAGATGAGATGAAAAAGGCGGCGGAGGATTTAATAGGGGAGCATGACTTCACAAGTTTTTGCTCTGCCAAAACGGAAGTGGAAGACAAAGTAAGAAACCTTTACGACATCACCATCACGGAACATGATGACGAAATCATTTTTTCCTTTACGGGGAATGGGTTTCTTTACAATATGGTAAGGATCCTGGTCGGTACCCTGTTGGAGGTAGGTTTTGGGAATCTCCGCAGTGAGGACATAAAGGGCATACTTCAAGCCAAAGACAGGAACCAGGCAGGGAAGACAGCTCCGCCGCATGGATTGTATCTTTGGAAGGTGGAGTATGGGGATTGATAGAAAGTTGCCATGCTAGAAAGAAATTTTCTTCAATAGCTGTAAGCCGGTTCCAGCGGTTGATTGGAGTGCAAGACGAAGACTCCTATCAGAAAAGCGAAAGGGCTTTGCTCAGAGGCGTGTGGCATAAGGCGAATCGTCCAAGAAGGCGTTCTTTGCCTTCTTGGACGAGTTGACTTATGACATGTGCCTCTAAGCCCTGCAGCTGGACAGTTCCTATCCCCGAAAAAAGGAGGCTCCCCGCTCGCCCGCGGAAAGCGAAGTCTTGCACGGAAATCAAAAGCGGAGTATAAATAACAAACTGGAAATAAACTTTTTATCTAAAACAACTAATCCAGGTGTAACATCCCCTTGACAATCGCCTGGGAACAAGATATTATAGCATATGGTATGTTATTAACCCCACGATAAGCCCCGGAAACTTATTGTGATTAGAAAATAAATACTACGGATTCATTTAATAGGAGGTAAACTCATGCGTACTACGTATATGGCAAAAGCCAACGAAATCGATCGTAAATGGTACGTTGTAGATGCTGAAGGCAAAACTCTTGGTCGTCTGGCTAGTGAAGTAGCTTCAGTTCTACGCGGTAAACACAAACCAACTTTCACACCACACGTTGACACTGGTGATCATGTAATTATTCTTAACGCTTCAAAAATCGAATTGACTGGTAAAAAGCTTACTGACAAGATCTACTACCGTCACAGTAACCACCCTGGTGGTTTGAAGCAGCGTACTGCATTAGAAATGCGTACAAACTATTCAGAGAAAATGTTAGAGCTTACTATTAAAGGTATGCTTCCAAAAGGTTCTCTAGGTCGTCAAATGATCAAGAAACTACATGTATACTCTGGATCTGAGCATCCACACCAAGCACAACAACCAGAAGTTTACGAACTTCGTGGATAATTAAAAAGAGGAGGTTATTATCTTGGCTCAAGTTCAATATTACGGAACTGGTCGTCGTAAGAGCTCAGTAGCTCGCGTACGTTTAGTACCAGGTAACGGTAACATTGTTATCAATGATCGTGAAGTAGAAGTATATATCCCATTCGCAGCACTAAGAGAAGTAATCAAGCAACCACTAGTTGCAACTGAAACTCTTGGTAACTATGACGTTTTAGTAAACGTACACGGTGGAGGTTACGCTGGTCAAGCTGGTGCGATCCGTCACGGTATCGCTCGTGCTTTACTTCAAGCTGATCCTGAGTACCGCGGTACTCTAAAACGCGCTGGATTGTTAACTCGTGACGCTCGTATGAAAGAACGTAAAAAATACGGTCTTAAAGGCGCTCGTCGTGCACCACAATTCTCTAAGCGTTAATTATTGCTTACAAAGACTCTCAACCTTTTGGTTGGGGGTCTTTTTTATGTAAATAGAATGGCTTTTGACTACATATAAAACTCAATTACCTAGCGGAATTGCAACGAATTCCAGCTCAAAAGTTAGGGGATTTAAGGCAGCTATTACTGTAATTCTACCGCTGGTATGACTGAAGACCATATGATAAGAGTTGAACACAAGGCAACATCCATATTATATTTAATGCAAAATTTCAGGTTCGGTTGTTGTTAAGTCGTTTTCAAAAGAAAAGTGCAATTCATGATGTTCATTGATCGATGCGAAAAAAATGCCGTCCATATTATTAATCCCTTTCTTTTGTAATTCATTTCTTAACCACTTCTCACTTAAATTCATATCAGTAAGAACGGACTGATAAATTTCCCCTTCGATAATAACAGGATATGCAATACCTGCATGCTTCTTTTCAATTCCTAAGTCTTCTATGGTGACTGAAGCTTTATTAGATTGCTTGTACACTGTTAACTTACCGTTCGCCTCTACTATGGCAAGTTCAACATCTTTTATGTCAAAAATATCTTTCTCTCTAAGCATTTGAAGAATATTGTCTATAGAATAGCTAAGGCGTCTCAAATTCCCAACGAGAAATGTTCCGTTTTTTACAACAGCTGTCGGTTCAAATGTGATAAGTTTACCGATCTTCCGTTTCTTGATAACGATTCTAGAAATAACTTTTTGCAATAACCCTATTGCGATAACTGCTGCAGCAGTATGAATATGCCTGATATTGGGATCAGCAATATCTGCGCCTACAACTGCACCCAGTGTTAATATAATTAAAAAATCAAAAACCGGTAATTCCCCTATAGATCTCTTACCCATAAATAAAGTAACAATTAATAACAAAGGTAAAATGGTTATAATCCTTCCGAATACAATAAAAATCTCTTTAATCGTCTCCATCCATTTATAACCCTTGTATCGATTCTGAATTAATAGATAATCTAGAGTCATAATAATGGTATTGTCCGCAACCTGTAAAAAGTACACCAAATAATATTAAAGTTAGAGGGCTTTTTGTTAATTTCAAAAGTGCTTCCTCCTTTAATTGAAATATATAGTTAAATTGCTCTCTGTGAAAATTATTATTCATTACACGGAAAGTAAGACTAGCGGTGACAACCCCTCTTGAAAAGGTTATTCTTAACTATATGCCAAATCCAAAATAGGTCAAATCTCCTTGGGACAGGATAGATAAAATCGAGAGAAATGTTGAATTATCAATCTGCTTTGGAAAATCAGTTCATATACGTTGAAAGATTTAGTAAGCGTTTTCGAACTGAAACCCGTGACAATCCTCACAAACAAACGCTGGACAAAAATAAAAATCTGATTTGACAGATTATTTAGACTCCTATATGATGATAAACATTCATAAAAAAAAATTGAATATTTCCTTATCAAGAGTCGGGGGAGGAACCTGGTCCCGTGATCCCGCAGCAACCGTTACTTGTAACAAGGTGCTAATTCCAGCAAGCAGATGCTTGAAAGATGAGAGGATGGTATAGAAGCGAACCTCTTCCTCATCGGGAGAGGTTTTTTTATTGGAAGCGGTCAGCTGTAATACGGAACTTCACGTTGTTCCTAAACCGAGTATAACGATAGGAATACTCATAACAAATAGCCCAAGTCACGGACAAACTACATTTTTAAAAAAGGAGCTCTGTCCCATGAAAAAGCAAATTCATCTTAACGGATTCATCCAAAACTCGCCTTCACCGCATTCAACCGGATTATGGAAGCATGAAAAGGACCAGGGTACTTCGCACAACAGCTTATCCTACTGGATAGAAACGGCCAAAACGCTTGAGCGTGGGAAGTTTGATGCGATGTTCATCGCTGATGTGCTTGGAACATACAGCGTATATGAAAACAGTCACGATGCAGCGGTCAGGGGGGCGGTGCAGCTGCCTGCACATGATCCGCTCATTCCCATTTCAGCTATGGCCGCGGCAACGGAGCATCTTGGATTTGCACCGACCATTTCAACGACATACGCACAGCCTTACTCACTCGCGCGGCAGTTATCGACGCTGGATCATTTAACCGGGGGAAGGGTCGCATGGAATGTGGTGACGTCCTATTTGGAAAGTGAAGCCGTTAATCTTGGGCTGTCAGGCAGACTCCCAAAGGAACTCCGATATGACCGTGCAGATGAATTCCTCCAAGTGGTTTATAAATTATGGGAACACAGCTGGGAGGACGAGGCAGTTGTCTATGATAAAGAACATGATACGTTTGCGGATCCAAAGAGGGTGCACCCCATCAATCATGAAGGAGAGTTTTTCAGTGTGCCTGGCCCTCATCTCGTGGAGCCGTCTCCACAGCGAACCCCGGTATTATTCCAGGCGGGATCTTCTCCGAAAGGAAGGGATTTTGCAGCCAAACATGCCGAGGCGGTATTCACTAAAAACCATTCACTGGACGGATTAAAACTGTACACAACGGATATCCGCAGACGGGCACGTGAACAGGGGAGAAACCCGGATGAACTTCTCATCTTCCCGATGATCCTGCCAATCATAGGCTCAACGGAGGAAGAAGCGTATGCCAAATATGAAGAGCTTACAAACCACGTCAGCTACGAAGGCACGGCTTCCCTTTTATCGGGGCACACAGGAATTGACTTCTCACAATTTGACCCTGATCAGTATATCGAGGACATTGAGACGGATGCGATGCAGGGCAATCTCGATATGTATGGAAAAGATCCAAACAAAAGGTGGACGCTCCGGGAAGCGATCAAAAATCACGGCCTGGGCAACGGAACGGTCAAGTTCATCGGCACCCCTGAGCAGATTGCGGATGAAATCGAGAGGTGGGCTGTGGAAGGGGATGCGGACGGATTCAATATCGCCCAGACGTATTCACCTGGTACGTTCACAGAGTTTGTCGATCAGGTGATCCCTGAACTGCAGAAGCGGGGAATTTACAGGACGGAATATGAAGGATCGACCCTAAGGGAAAACATGTTTGGCAGAGGCCGGAAACACTTGCCTGCTAATCACCCTGCCAAGAAGCTTGTACCTGTTCATTCATAAAACGCTTATAAAAGAAGGGAGCAGAATATGAATCAAGTAGCATTATATACATGGATAGGATTTGCCGTATTTCTTGCAGCGATGTTCGCCCTGGGCTTTATCAGTATGAAAAAAACCAAAAGTGTCAGTGATTTCGCCATAGGAGGGGGGAATCTCGGTCCGTATGTGCTTGGGCTTTCCTTTGCCGCCACATACTTAAGTGCGGCCACCTTCCTCGGTTATCCGGGCTGGTCGCATGATTGGGGATTATCGAATCTTTGGCTGTTCCTGGCGATAATCGGCGGTGGACCGATAGGCGTTTTGATGGTAGCCAAAAAAGTCCGGAAGCTCAATAACGGACAAAAATCATTATCCCTGCCCGACTGGCTGGGTGATTTTTATAACAGCGACCTTCTCCGGGTCGGTGCAGGGCTGATTCTTTTGTTCAATATCTTTTATATAGCCGCCCAG
This sequence comes from Rossellomorea sp. NS-SX7, assembly GCF_052828565.1. Classification (NCBI taxonomy): domain Bacteria; kingdom Bacillati; phylum Bacillota; class Bacilli; order Caryophanales; family Bacillaceae; genus Rossellomorea; species Rossellomorea sp. NS-SX7. The sequence goes on from NZ_CM128249.1 coordinate 4,179,311, forward strand.
TTTGTTGCAGGTGCCCGCATCTTTGAATATCTGCTCGGTATGTCCTATCAGGGCGGATTGATTTTTATAGCCGTGATCGTTGTACTTTACGTCTTTGGCGGAGGGGCATTCGCGGATATCTATACGGATGCTGTCCAGGCAGTGATGATGGCCGCGGCCGGTGTGTTCATTTTTATTTCAGGGATAGTCGTCTTCTGGAAGGGGAGCATCTCGACGACATTTACCAGCATCAGCGGGAAGTTGGCTGGGCAGGATGCAAATCTGATCCAGGCATTCAATCCGGATTCCGCTCATTTTTCTTCCCTGAGTTTAGTGACAGGAGCGATTGTGATTCAGTGGGCCTTTGCCTCCGCTCCCCATCTATTTAACAAAGTGTTGGGGCTGAAGAGTGAAAAAGATTTGGGGAAAATGATTTTGACTTATGTGATTACTGCTTCATTATCAGTTTTAGTGTTATTCGGAGGCATATACAGCAGGGCTGCACTGGGAGATAACGTTGCAGCTCCTGATCTTGCACTGATGGAATATGCAGTCTATGCATTTCCGGCAGTCATCGTTGCACTTTTGGGTGTTGTAATCCTCGCCGCAGCCATGTCGACAACGGATGGATTATTTGTTTCGATTTCGACTGTGTTTGCCAATGATATTTTCCTGAAAGTACTGGTGAAAAGAAGGATCGTGAAAGTGAGTGACTCGAAGGCAGAAAAAATCGCACTGCAGATCAGCCGCCTTTCAGTCCCCGTTATCGGGCTCCTGGCATACTTAATTGTCTTGAAGCCGCCTGCATATATGGGTGATATCATGTGGATCGGCATTTCAGGGATCGCTGCCGGAACAATGGGGCCGATTTTACACGCAGTATACGGCCGTAGAAAAGCATCAGCCAGGGCAGCGGAACTTTCCATGGTGATCGGACTGCTTTCCTACCTTATCCTATACTTTGGAGGAATCGTCCCAAGCACCATGGCAGCGGGAGCCGTTTCAACCTTCATCGGCATCGCCGTGATCACAGTGCTCGCCCCGATCTTGAAAGAAAAACAGCCGCAAACCAGCCAAAGTCTCGAAAAATTGTACAACCTAAAGTAAAGGAAAGGAAAGGATGAAACAACATGTTCGTAAACGAAATGCTCTCTATCTGGCTCTACGGCTTCATCACATTCCTAATCATCATCGGTTTTTCACTTTGGAAGTGGTATTTTACGAAATGATGTAAATCAGGGGCTGTCATATTGATTTGGGTTATCTGTGATTTTGTTCCTTATTTTTCCAAGTGACGGAATAATCGGCGAAATCGAAAGATAAAAGTGAATAATGGAAAGATTAAATGCCAAAAGTGAAAGATTATCGGCCCAAACTCTAAGATTACTGAGCAAAACTGAAAGATTCCTTCCGCTCCATACGAAAACAGACCAACCATGACGGGTCGATCAACGAAAAAGTAGAGAAATTTTAATTAAACAAATTAACTTTTAGAAAAAACGCACGCGGAAAGCGAAGTCTTGCATAGGAATCAATAGTGGCAATCAGAAGATCCGTATCCATCAAAATTGGTAACAGTTACTCGAATGAAGACTTCTCTTAAGAAGGAAAATACGTTCAAAGGGGTGGATCTACATTGAACGTTATTACAACCTTCAATACAAAGAGAAGAGAAAAACAAATCAAAACAGAAAGAAAACTGCTGAAAGAAATCTCAATTAAAATGCTTCAGGAAAGTGTACGAAAGCATTTCGGATATATAAAAATTCAAGGCGGGGTATTCATGCAGCAAGGGTTTGACGAGGCATGCTTTGATGTCGCGATTGAAGCTTATCTGCTGGGTGGAAAGGTAAGCAAGTTCGGCTATTCAGGAGAAGATAGGGAGTTGGTGAAAAAGAGGTGCGGGGAAGAATTGAAGCACTTCATCGATACGCTTTATAACTTCTGGCTGTATTGGTCCGAGATGGGTATCTCGAATCAAGTGGATGAATCCATTTTCTACAGCTGCGAGCACTTCGTGGAGACATGGTGGTCAGAAGGCTATGACAAAGGAATCAAGCGCCTTAAGCTTCGTCTTCACTAATTTTTTTCTGTTCTAAAAGTGTTTCTTGTCCCATATTTTTAGTAAAGAACAGCATGGTTACAATTCTTACTGAAAATAGGGGGAGTGACATGAAACAGAAATTGAAGCTTGCAGGGATCATTGCTGCCCTCGGGATCCTGTTATTCATTGTTCAATATAAAATTCTGGATAAAGATACATGGGATTCATGGAATCTTCCCTTGTCAGGAAAGATTATATATATTGATCCGGGTCACGGGGGGCCAGATGGCGGAGCGGGGGATGAAGACGCTTTAGAAAAGGATATCGCTTTGAATGTCTCCTTGATGATCAGGGATTATCTTCAGGAGCAGGGAGCACTTGTGCTTATGACCCGGGAAGAGGACAAGGATCTGGCGGATGAACATACAAAGGGATACAGCCGGAGAAAGGTAGAAGATTTGCACAAGCGTCTGAACCTGATCAATGAGTCAGAAGCAGATATGTATTTAAGTATTCATCTGAATTCAATTCCTTCTCCGAAGTGGAGCGGGGCACAGACCTTTTATAATCCGAAGTATAAGGAAAACAAGGTTCTCTCAAAAGCCATACAAAAAGAGATCACCCGCAATTTAGAAAATACAAGCCGGGAAGCAAAAGGGCTTCAAAGTGTGTATATCTTAAAGCACGCAAAAAAACCCGGGGCTTTAGTGGAAATCGGCTTCCTCTCAAACCCTGAAGAACGGTCGAATCTTCTCGATGAGGATTATCAAGAAAAAGTGGCCGCTTCCATTTATCAGGGTATCCTGAACTATTTAACTGAAGAAGATTGATGATGAAAGCTTCTCCTAAAGCAGGAGCGGCTTTTTTGTTTTTTTTTGTATAAGGCTCTTTTCTACGAAAAGCCATTTTAGAAAACATTTTTTTCAATAAAACAGCGTTAAGAATAAACAGGAGAAGGGTATAGTATTAGAAGCCTTGAAGTAGTCTACACTTGAAGTAGACAAGTATTTAAGATGGGAAGGGTTCAATATGAAAGCATCGATTATTGAAACACTCGAACTTCATCATGATGATCTTTATTCCAGATGGGTTCAAGATCTAGATGAAACGACAGACAGATTGAATATATCCTATTACCAGATTACCCAAGTGAAGAATGAATTGTTTGAATCAATTTATAAAAGCCTTCACCAGGAGAACGATCGCTTTATCAAGGACTTTGATGAGTTATACAAAAAAATTGTGGAAAACAATGAAGCTCTTGAGTATATCTCTACAGGGTATCAATCGTTCAGAAGGGCCGCACTATGGATTCTTTTAAAAGAAGACTTACCAAAAGAGGAAGTATTGGACATTTACCAGGAAGTCGACCGCTGGTTTGACCCCGTTTTCAATAAGATGATCAGTAAGTGTACAGACTCATGGGAAGAGACGTTCAATGTACAGAAGAAAACGCTGGTTGAACTGTCTGCTCCCGTCATTCAATTATATGATCATATTTCGGTGATGCCGTTAGTCGGTCATATCGATGAAGAAAGGATCAATCGTATACAAGAGAACCTGCTGGCAGGAGTCACCAAATATCATTCCTCCATTGTCTTTATGGACATTACGGGAGTCCCTGTATTGGACACGTTTGCGGCACAGGGTATCATTGAATCTACAAGGGCGGCTGGACTGCTCGGTGCAGAATGCATCCTGGTAGGGGTTCGTCCTGAAATAGCTCAGACGCTGATCAATCTGGGAATCGATCTTAAGGAGCTGAAAACGTTCAGTTCCCTGAATAATGGATTAGTGTTCGCGCAGAATCAATTGGAACACTAATAATCAATCAAGAGGGCTGTCCGAATGGCTCTCTTTTTGTTTATCGTTCCTTTCGCCCTCGAAGAGAACCGCACCACAAAGAATAATATTCAACAAAAGTATTCCGACCCTTTTACACGATTTTTCTGATAACGATATGTTATACTGATAATGGTAGTTGTAAACGAATACATAAAAAAGGGTGGTTATTCATGTTAACAGAACAGCAGACTCGCGATCTTTTATCTCAGTTAAAGGATCCTTTTTTACATAAAACGTTAGAAGAAACCAATGGTGTTGTTGAAGTTAGTGTGAAAGAAGAAAAAGGGCATGTGAGTGTAAAGATTGCACTTGCTAAAACCGGTTCAGGCGAACAGTTGCAATTCCAGCAGCAGGTTGTCCAATTATTAAAGGACAATGGAGCGGGATCTGTTGGAATCCGTTTCACTGAACTTCCCCAGGAAGAACTTGAAAAACATAGAGGGACAGGCGGAGAAGGCACGGACTTATTATCACCTGCAAGTAAAACCACTTTCATTGCAATCGCCTCGGGTAAAGGCGGCGTGGGTAAATCCACTGTTTCTGTCAACCTGGCAGTGGCACTGGCCCGTCAAGGAAAGAAAGTGGGACTGATCGATGCGGATATTTACGGGTTCAGTGTTCCGGATATGATGGGAATCGTGAAGCGTCCGGTAGTCCGCGGGGAAAGAATTATTCCAGTAGAACGTTTCGGCGTCAAAGTCATTTCGATGGGCTTCTTCGTTGAAGACAATGCACCAGTCATTTGGAGAGGACCGATGCTTGGGAAGATGTTGAATAATTTCTTCTCGGAAGTAGAGTGGGGAGACTTGGATTATCTGCTATTGGACCTGCCTCCGGGTACCGGGGATGTGGCACTTGATGTTCATACGATGCTTCCGCATTGTAAAGAAATCATCGTCACTACGCCTCATCCGACAGCAGCGTTTGTTGCGGCCCGTGCCGGCGCGATGGCATTGCAGACCGATCACGATATCCTTGGCGTCGTTGAGAACATGTCATACTTCGAAAGCAAGCTGACTGGTGAGAAGGAATTCGTATTCGGTCAAGGCGGAGGGGAAAAGCTCACAGAAGAATTGCGGACAGACCTTCTGGGCAAACTGCCCCTGCAGCAGCCTGATTGGAATGAAGAAGATTTCGCACCTTCCATCTATGCTGAAGACCACAGACTTGGACAGATTTATGGAGAAATCGCCCATAAAGTCATTGAGAAATTATCCTGACAAAATGAAAGGACAAATGGTGGGGAAGTGTCCTCTGCCATTTGTCCTTTTTTATATGAGCTTTGGTTTAGCCTCCGCCTTGACCGCCGCCTTCACTTGAAGACCCCTGGCCACCGCCGGTTTGACCGCTTTCGCCGCCGCCGCCTTCTTCACTTTCTTTTCCGCCGCCTGCTTCCTCGGCTGCCTTAAGAAGGATATCCTGTATCTTTGCTTTGAATAACGGGCTTTCAAATGTTTCGAGTATCACTTTTTGAAGATGTTCACGGTACTCCTTGCTCTTTAAGGCCTCTGTCAACTCTTTTTGAAATTCAGGATCTTTCATTAAATCCATCATCATACCTTGATATTCTGGATCCTTCATTAAATCCTTAAGCAGCTTTTCGTTGCCATCCTTCATGCTTTTTGCCATGGATTCGGCAAACTTTGGATCTTCGATGGCTTTCTTCCAGAATTCAGTGCCTTTATCAGACGTAAGGGTTTTAGAAATGGTATCCTTTACAACTCCCTGGTCCATAATAAGCTCTGCCTTCATTTTTTCATCCTTCATTACTTCCTGTATTGCCTTTTTTCCATCGTCGGTTTTTAATATATCGACAACCATTTTCTTGGTTTCTTCATAATCCATTTTACTGCCGCCTGTATCCCCGCCACCGCCGCAAGCGGTTAAAAGAAGAACAGTCAGTAGTAAAAGAAAGGAATATTTCTTCATGGGTAGGCTCCTTCCATACAAATTCCCTTACCTTTAATATGAGGAATTGTGAAAAAAATATACGCATCCAATATTGGAACCTAGATTTTTTAAGACAGCGTTGGTACAATCAACAGAGTGTATATTTTATATTTGGAGGAAAAATGAAGTGACCATCCGAAATTGGATTCGTTTTTTTGTACATACGTTAATTCTTGGTGGAGCCGTAACGGCTATTGCCTCTCTTTTCATTAGATGGGATCAATACAGTCCGTACATCCAAGATGGAAATATAATCGGGATATTATCCAGCCTGTTATGGTTTTTATTTGTAGGTTTCACTTTTAGTGTCATCAGCCAAATGGGGTACTTTGCTTATTTGACGATCCACCAATTTGGAGTGGGGATGTTCAGAAGCTTTTGGAATTCCGTTCAGGTTGTGTTGATTGCATTTGTGTTATTCGACCTTATTTATTTTCGCTTCCGTGCTTTTGCTGAAGAAGGGGCTTCTTATACCCCGTATATCCTCTTGGGGATCGGCATCCTGCTCATCGGAATGCTTGTGGCATACTTAAAAAATCAACAATCGGAAGCAAAAACCAATACATTTATATCAGCATTGTTCTTCATGGTTGTTGTCACCACGCTGGAATGGCTTCCCGTACTATTGGTAAACTCCATTAAATGGCTTTACCTCATGCTGATCGCTCTGCTGGTATGTAATGCTTATCAACTGCTGAGACTTCCCAAATACATCGAACAATCTCAAATTGAAAGAGAAAATAAACAACAAAAGAATTAACAAAAAAGCCCCGGGATAGTGTAGTACACTTTCCGGGGCTTTTTTGAAAATATCCATTTCAATTCGAGAATTGTCCAGCTTCGGCGACTAGTGGCTCGAGACATAAGCCATGCCAACCAAAAGGAAAAAAACGCCTTTATGGCTGTCATGTCTTATGCTTATCGCCTCTGGTCAAGCCGCCTCAGCTTTACTGATTATTGTATTAAACTCGATTTCGCGTCACCATTTGAAATCATATCAGACACCGTCACGAAGTTTCCTTTTCCTTTCAGGGTCTTCACGATGGCAGGCAGTGCGTTTTTCGTCTGCTTTGCAGAGTCGGAAGCATGTAGAAGAATGATATCCCCTTTCTTGGCATCACTTACATTCTTTATGATCGCCTCTGTCCCGGGATTGGTCCAGTCCTTCGAATCCACGCTCCAGTGAACAACGGTCAGACCAAGGCTATCTGCCACCTTTAATGTTTCTTTGTTAAAATGGCCGGTCGGAACACGAAGCAATTTTACATCTTTTACATTCAACTTTTTAAAAACAGTATCAGCCTTCATGATATCCTGTCTGATTTTATTCGGTTCCATATCAGTATAATCTGAATACGCATATCCGAGATTACCGATTTCATATCCATCCTTTACAATTTGCTCGACCAAATCAGGATGGCGCTCAGCCCAGGAACCGGAAATGAAGAAAGTGGCAGACTGAACGTTCAACTTCTTTAACTCGTCTAAAATCGGTTTTGCCTTCTCATCCCCCCATCCGATATTGAATGTCAACGCAACACCTTTCTCCCCCTTGTAAATAGCTTTCGGTCCATCTTTCGTTCCGAAAACAGGAACAGAAGAGAGCGTACTGCTGTAGACAAATAGAGCGGTAAAGAACGAGATGATGATGACCAAACTGATCTGCTTCATTCTTTTCGCATTTACGGTATAGAACACATTCATTACACAATCCCTCCGTAACGTATATCTCTATTAAAGATATGCATGTCCCCAGAAAAAATATCTAACTTCAGAAAAAAATGATTATAAAATCCCCGATATGGAAAAAACTACAAATAACAACATAAAGGGGTGACTTACTTGCTGGGGTTAATGATTGATGACAGAGAAAGACAAGAACTAGAATATCTGTTGAAAAGAGAAATGGATGAAATCTTATTTGACCTTAAAGATGCCCGGATTGATCACATCGTGAAGCGGGCGATGGATGAAAGATATAAAATACTGTTTTCTCTATTCCGCAGATTTGCAAGTCATAAAGAATGCCTCAAGTATATGAAGAGAAGCAATGATAAAAAAGAAAAATATTAAGTTCATCAGCGGCTTTTAATGGACAGGCTTCCAGATGCGAAAGTCTTTCGTCCATAAAGAGCCGCTTTCATATGCAATAAATTTAACATGTTGTAAAAAAATCTTAAAAAAGTATTGACCCAGTGAAAAATACTTGGTATATTATTAATCGTCGCTGTTGAGCTATCGAATAACTCGAAAACGCACTGAAAAATAAATTTCAAAAAACAGTTGACTCCACACGATGTTGTGTGGTAAATTAATAAAGTCGCTTCAAACGGAGCGCATCAACAAATTGAACCTTGAAAACTGAACAAAACAAGACAATACGTCAACGTTAATTCTAGATTTACCGTAACGATTATCGTTACAAAAAGAGCTATTCAAACTTTTATCGGAGAGTTTGATCCTGGCTCAGGACGAACGCTGGCGGCGTGCCTAATACATGCAAGTCGAGCGGATCAAAGGGAGCTTGCTCCCTGAGATCAGCGGCGGACGGGTGAGTAACACGTGGGTAACCTGCCTGTAAGACTGGGATAACTCCGGGAAACCGGGGCTAATACCGGATAACTCAGTTCCTCGCATGAGGAACTGTTGAAAGGTGGCTTTTAGCTACCACTTACAGATGGACCCGCGGCGCATTAGCTAGTTGGTGAGGTAACGGCTCACCAAGGCGACGATGCGTAGCCGACCTGAGAGGGTGATCGGCCACACTGGGACTGAGACACGGCCCAGACTCCTACGGGAGGCAGCAGTAGGGAATCTTCCGCAATGGACGAAAGTCTGACGGAGCAACGCCGCGTGAGTGAAGAAGGTTTTCGGATCGTAAAACTCTGTTGTTAGGGAAGAACAAGTGCCGTTCGAATAGGGCGGCACCTTGACGGTACCTAACCAGAAAGCCACGGCTAACTACGTGCCAGCAGCCGCGGTAATACGTAGGTGGCAAGCGTTGTCCGGAATTATTGGGCGTAAAGCGCGCGCAGGTGGTTTCTTAAGTCTGATGTGAAAGCCCACGGCTCAACCGTGGAGGGTCATTGGAAACTGGGGAACTTGAGTGCAGAAGAGGAAAGTGGAATTCCAAGTGTAGCGGTGAAATGCGTAGATATTTGGAGGAACACCAGTGGCGAAGGCGACTTTCTGGTCTGTAACTGACACTGAGGCGCGAAAGCGTGGGGAGCAAACAGGATTAGATACCCTGGTAGTCCACGCCGTAAACGATGAGTGCTAAGTGTTAGAGGGTTTCCGCCCTTTAGTGCTGCAGCTAACGCATTAAGCACTCCGCCTGGGGAGTACGGTCGCAAGACTGAAACTCAAAGGAATTGACGGGGGCCCGCACAAGCGGTGGAGCATGTGGTTTAATTCGAAGCAACGCGAAGAACCTTACCAGGTCTTGACATCCTCTGACAACCCTAGAGATAGGGCTTTCCCCTTCGGGGGACAGAGTGACAGGTGGTGCATGGTTGTCGTCAGCTCGTGTCGTGAGATGTTGGGTTAAGTCCCGCAACGAGCGCAACCCTTGATCTTAGTTGCCAGCATTCAGTTGGGCACTCTAAGATGACTGCCGGTGACAAACCGGAGGAAGGTGGGGATGACGTCAAATCATCATGCCCCTTATGACCTGGGCTACACACGTGCTACAATGGACGGTACAAAGGGCAGCGAGACCGCGAGGTTTAGCCAATCCCATAAAACCGTTCTCAGTTCGGATTGCAGGCTGCAACTCGCCTGCATGAAGCTGGAATCGCTAGTAATCGCGGATCAGCATGCCGCGGTGAATACGTTCCCGGGCCTTGTACACACCGCCCGTCACACCACGAGAGTTTGTAACACCCGAAGTCGGTGAGGTAACCTTTTGGAGCCAGCCGCCTAAGGTGGGACAGATGATTGGGGTGAAGTCGTAACAAGGTAGCCGTATCGGAAGGTGCGGCTGGATCACCTCCTTTCTAAGGAATATATATGAAACGTTTGACAGTCGAAGTTTTGTTCAGTTTTGATGGTTCAACCATCAAAACGAGGTATCTCGTATGAGATACACGTTATTTGTTCTTTGAAAACTAGATAAAGATATATTGATAGTCAAGAAATTACCGAGTATCGCCATTTTAGGTTTTAAACCTTATGTAACAACCAATTCGGTTAAGTTATGAAGGGCGCACGGTGGATGCCTTGGCACTAGGAGCCGATGAAGGACGGGACTAACACCGATATGCTTCGGGGAGCTGTAAGTGAGCTTTGATCCGGAGATTTCCGAATGGGGGAACCCATTGTTCGTAATGGAACAATATCCATATTTGAATACATAGAGTATGGAAGGCAGACCCAGGGAACTGAAACATCTAAGTACCTGGAGGAAGAGAAAGCAAATGCGATTCCCTGAGTAGCGGCGAGCGAAACGGGATGTAGCCCAAACCAAGAGGCTTGCCTCTTGGGGTTGTAGGACACTCTATACGGAGTTACAAAGGAACGGAGTAGACGAAGAAGTCTGGAAAGGCTCGTCAAAGAAGGTAACAACCCTGTAGTTGAAACTTCGTTCCCTCTTGAGTGGATCCTGAGTACGGCGGGACACGTGAAATCCCGTCGGAAGCTGGGAGGACCATCTCCCAAGGCTAAATACTACCTAGTGACCGATAGTGAACCAGTACCGTGAGGGAAAGGTGAAAAGCACCCCGGAAGGGGAGTGAAAGAGAACCTGAAACCGTGTGCCTACAAGTAGTCAGAGCCCGTTAACGGGTGATGGCGTGCCTTTTGTAGAATGAACCGGCGAGTTACGATCCCATGCAAGGTTAAGTCGATGAGACGGAGCCGCAGCGAAAGCGAGTCTGAATAGGGCGAATGAGTATGTGGTCGTAGACCCGAAACCAGGTGATCTACCCATGTCCAGGATGAAGTCCAGGTAACACTGGATGGAGGTCCGAACCCACGCACGTTGAAAAGTGCGGGGATGAGGTGTGGGTAGCGGAGAAATTCCAATCGAACTTGGAGATAGCTGGTTCTCTCCGAAATAGCTTTAGGGCTAGCCTCATGTGTAAGAGTCTTGGAGGTAGAGCACTGTTTGGACTAGGGGCCCTCATCGGGTTACCGAATTCAGACAAACTCCGAATGCCAAAGACTTATCCATGGGAGTCAGACTGCGAGTGATAAGATCCGTAGTCGAAAGGGAAACAGCCCAGACCACCAGCTAAGGTCCCAAAGTATACGTTAAGTGGAAAAGGATGTGGAGTTGCTTAGACAACCAGGATGTTGGCTTAGAAGCAGCCACCATTTAAAGAGTGCGTAATAGCTCACTGGTCGAGTGACTCTGCGCCGAAAATGTACCGGGGCTAAACGTATCACCGAAGCTGTGGATTGACACCTTTAGGTGTCAGTGGTAGGAGAGCGTTCTAAGGACAGTGAAGTCAGACCGTAAGGACTGGTGGAGTGCTTAGAAGTGAGAATGCCGGTATGAGTAGCGAAAGATGGGTGAGAATCCCATCCACCGAATGCCTAAGGTTTCCTGAGGAAGGCTCGTCCGCTCAGGGTTAGTCGGGACCTAAGTCGAGGCCGATAGGCGTAGACGATGGACAACAGGTTGATATTCCTGTACCACCTCTTTTCCGTTTGAGCAATGGGGGGACGCAGGAGGATAGGGTAAGCGCACTGCTGGATATGTGCGTCTAAGCAGTTAGGCTGATGATGAGGCAAATCCCGTCATCGTGAAGGCTGAGCTGTGATAGCGAGCGAATTATAGTAGCGAAGTTCCTGATTCCACACTGCCAAGAAAAGCCTCTAGCGAGGAAAAAGGTGCCCGTACCGCAAACCGACACAGGTAGGCGAGGAGAGAATCCTAAGGTGAGCGAGAGAACTCTCGTTAAGGAACTCGGCAAAATGACCCCGTAACTTCGGGAGAAGGGGTGCTCTTTGAGGTGCATAGCCTCGAAGAGCCGCAGTGAATAGGCCCAGGCGACTGTTTAGCAAAAACACAGGTCTCTGCGAAGCCGTAAGGCGAAGTATAGGGGCTGACGCCTGCCCGGTGCTGGAAGGTTAAGAGGAGTGCTTAGCGCAAGCGAAGGTGCGAATCGAAGCCCCAGTAAACGGCGGCCGTAACTATAACGGTCCTAAGGTAGCGAAATTCCTTGTCGGGTAAGTTCCGACCCGCACGAAAGGCGTAACGATCTGGGCACTGTCTCAACGAGAGACTCGGTGAAATTATAGTACCTGTGAAGATGCAGGTTACCCGCGACAGGACGGAAAGACCCCGTGGAGCTTTACTGTAGCCTGATATTGAATTTTGGTACAGCTTGTACAGGATAGGTAGGAGCCTTGGAAGCCGGAGCGCCAGCTTCGGTGGAGGCGTTGGTGGGATACTACCCTGGCTGTATTGAAATTCTAACCCGCGCCCCTTATCGGGGTGGGAGACAGTGTCAGGTGGGCAGTTTGACTGGGGCGGTCGCCTCCTAAAGAGTAACGGAGGCGCCCAAAGGTTCCCTCAGAATGGTTGGAAATCATTCGCAGAGTGTAAAGGCACAAGGGAGCTTGACTGCGAGACCTACAAGTCGAGCAGGGACGAAAGTCGGGCTTAGTGATCCGGTGGTTCCGCATGGAAGGGCCATCGCTCAACGGATAAAAGCTACCCCGGGGATAACAGGCTTATCTCCCCCAAGAGTCCACATCGACGGGGAGGTTTGGCACCTCGATGTCGGCTCATCGCATCCTGGGGCTGTAGTCGGTCCCAAGGGTTGGGCTGTTCGCCCATTAAAGCGGTACGCGAGCTGGGTTCAGAACGTCGTGAGACAGTTCGGTCCCTATCCGTCGTGGGCGCAGGAAATTTGAGAGGAGCTGTCCTTAGTACGAGAGGACCGGGATGGACGCACCGCTGGTGTACCAGTTGTCTTGCCAAAGGCATCGCTGGGTAGCTATGTGCGGAAGGGATAAGTGCTGAAAGCATCTAAGCATGAAGCCCCCCTCGAGATGAGATTTCCCATCACTTTATGTGAGTAAGATCCCTAGAAGATGACTAGGTAGATAGGTCAGAGGTGGAAGCATGGTGACATGTGGAGCTGACTGATACTAATCGATCGAGGACTTAACCACAAAGAGTCATTTTTAAATGAACAACGGCAATACCGGTATTCTTGACATCAATCCTTTATCTAGTTTTCAGGGAATAAATTTTTAAAATTTACCCTTGAAATCCATTGAAAATATTATATAATAATATTTGTCATTGTAAGCAATATTGTCTGGTGACTATGGCGAAGAGGTCACACCCGTTCCCATGCCGAACACGGAAGTTAAGCTCTTCAGCGCCGATGGTAGTTGGGGGCTCTCCCCCTGTGAGAGTAGGACGTCGCCAGGCTATAATCATTCCGCAGTAGCTCAGTGGTAGAGCTATCGGCTGTTAACCGATCGGTCGCAAGTTCGAATCTTGCCTGCGGAGCCATTGCTTCCATAGCTCAGCAGGTAGAGTGCTTCCATGGTAAGGAAGAGGTCACCGGTTCGAGCCCGGTTGGAAGCTTTTATTTTTTAAAAAATAGACTGGCCCATTGGTCAAGCGGTTAAGACACCGCCCTTTCACGGCGGTAACACGGGTTCGAATCCCGTATGGGTCACCATGTTTTTTCACAATAATGAAAGAACTCATCATACATATCGGAGGATTAGCTCAGCTGGGAGAGCATCTGCCTTACAAGCAGAGGGTCGGCGGTTCGATCCCGTCATCCTCCACCATGCTTTTTTACGAAGCGAAGCGGAGTAAAATAAGCGTCCTTAATCTTTGCGTCAGCAAAATATCTTTCCTTCCTTTACTAACAGCGAAGGAAATAATCGTCCTAAAATTGGACAAGACTTAAAAATTTAACACGCCGGTGTAGCTCAACTGGTAGAGCAACTGACTTGTAATCAGTAGGTTGGGGGTTCAAGTCCTCTTGCCGGCACCATTTTCTCTCATTATGGAGGGGTAGCGAAGTGGCTAAACGCGGCGGACTGTAAATCCGCTCCTTCGGGTTCGGCAGTTCGAATCTGCCCCCCTCCACCATTGTATATTTCAAAATGAAATGGACATATTAGTAATGTCCCTTTTTTATGTCATAATATTGGGCTATAGCCAAGCGGTAAGGCATCGCACTTTGACTGCGACATGCGTTGGTTCGAATCCAGCTAGCCCAGCCATTATGAGCCATTAGCTCAGTTGGTAGAGCATCTGACTTTTAATCAGAGGGTCGAAGGTTCGAGTCCTTCATGGCTCATCATTATTTCTCACATCTTACCCATGGATGTGAGAAATTCCTATATCATTAATTGGGGCCTTAGCTCAGCTGGGAGAGCGCCTGCTTTGCACGCAGGAGGTCAGCGGTTCGATCCCGCTAGGCTCCACCATACATACGACATTAAGAACCTCAACTCTTTAATAAAGTTGGGGTTTTTTTATGTAGCTGGTGTTTGTGGCAGGGAAAATGTAAAATTCATTCGTAAAACCACTGGCAAGAGAAAAATTTTGTTTGTTTATGGAGGATAGCGGCCATTATTTTTGAGTTGTTAGCAGGATTTCAGTCAAAATACGTGGTATTTTTAGTTGCATGGAGCCTATAACATGTAATTGGAACAGGTATGGGGGATAATCATGCCACATTTTAATTAATTGCACCGGAATCCCGATAATTGCGCCAGTTTCGAATTAATTGCACCGGAATCCCGATAATTGCGCCAGTTTCGAATTAATTACACCGGAACCCCGATAATCGCGCCGCTTTCGAATTAATTACGCCACTTGTCGAAAAATCTCTACGCTGCCAGTTTTCTAAACAAGCCCATAACATGGCCCTCGGCCTAATATTCTTCCACAATCCCCTCCCTAAACCCACCCCCTGCCGCATATATATACACAATCCTGTCCAGTTGAGTCATCGCTCAATTACAGGCTACAATAGAGGAAGTGTTAGACAAAAGGGTTAGGAGGAATATGAACTATGAACAGAAATATTTCAATTATCGGGGTACCTATGGATTTAGGACAGATGAGACGCGGTGTCGATATGGGACCAAGTGCCATCCGTTATGCAGGAGTGGTTGAGCGACTTGAAAATTTGGGGTATGAAATGAAAGACCTTGGCGATATTGAAATTGGCCAGGCTGAACGAGTACATAATAACCCGGATACGAATTTGAGAAATTTGAAAGCGGTTGCTGAAGCGAGCGGCAAGCTTGCATCTAAAGTGGATGAAGTGATTTCAAGCGGTGATTTCCCATTGATTTTCGGAGGGGATCACAGTATTGCCATCGGTACGTTGGCTGGTGTTTCTAAACACTATGAGAACTTAGGGGTCATCTGGTATGACGCGCATGGAGATTTAAATACAGGGGAAACTTCTCCGTCAGGAAACATCCACGGAATGCCTCTTGCGGTAAGCTTGGGTATCGGTCATGAAGACCTGACAAGCATCGGTGGGGATACGCCGAAGATCAAACCTGAGAATATCGTGATCATCGGGGCCCGTTCACTAGACGAAGGAGAAAGAGAGCTTATCAAGGAAAGAGGCATCAAGGTATATACCATGCATGAAATTGACCGCATGGGCATGGCGAAGGTAATGGAGGATGCGATTGGATACTTGAAGGATAGAACGGATGGCGTTCATTTATCCCTTGATCTGGACGGTCTGGATCCAAGTGATGCTCCTGGTGTTGGTACACCGGTTCTTGGAGGGATCAGCTACCGTGAAAGCCATTTGGCCATGGAAATGCTTGAGGAAGCTAAAATCATTACATCTGCGGAATTTGTAGAGGTCAATCCGATCCTTGATGAAAAAAATAAGACTGCAACCGTAGCTGTAGCCTTGATGGGATCCTTATTCGGAGAAAAACTGCTTTAATAATTCTGAGGAGGCTCTGGGGGGCAGTCACCACAATGCAGTCCCACACAGCTCTAGAAGAATGAATGGCTTACAAAGGTTTACTGGCTTCTCGCAGTGAACCCTAAAATGATATAAAACAAATAAGGCTGAAAACCTCATGAGGTTTTCAGCCTTTTTCTATCTTCTTTCAATTTTGTTTGACTAGTTGATATTTGTTTAACAGATTATCCAGTCGAGTGCTTAAATGGACGACTTTTTCATCAGCGTATGATGACTCTTTTGCGAGTTCTACCATTTGACGCCGGCAGTCTTCAATTTGATACAGCAACTCATTATTTAACCTTCCACTCATGGTGAATCCCCCTGTACATTAAATATTAGTCCTTTTATACCCCTTTTCTATAAAATGTAAACATTTTTATTAAAAAATTTGTTAGGATTATATTATAAAAAAAATGAAACCTTTTTATAGGGTATAACGTATATAAATATAGCCGCATAGAGCGGAGGTATAACTGAGATGGAAGCATTAGTGAAAAAACGGATAAAACAAGTGTTGAAAGGCGATCAAAGTGCTTTTGCTGAATTGGTGGAGCTTTATAAAGATAAGGTGTTTCAGATTTGTTATCGGATGCTTGGGAACCGGCATGAAGCAGAAGATATAGCCCAGGAAGCGTTTATCAGGGCTTATGTGAATATTGAAACCTTTAACCAAAAGCGAAAGTTCTCAACATGGCTGTTTAGGATTGCGACAAACCTTTGTATTGACCGGATACGAAAGAAGAAGCCGGATTATTATCTGGATGCCGAAGTGGCGGGTACGGACGGATTGACGATGTACTCACAGGTTGCAGCCGATGTACAGTTGCCCGAGGATGAAGTGGAAAACATGGAGCTGCAGGAAACGATACAGAAGGAAATTTCCAAGCTGCCTGAGAAGTATCGATCGGTCATCGTGTTAAAATATATCGAAGAACTGCCGCTGCAGGAAATCAGTGAAATACTGGATATGCCTTTAGGTACTGTCAAAACAAGGGTACATAGAGGGCGGGAAGCTCTTCGTAAACAATTAAAATCTTTATAGAGAGGGTGAGTGGAAATGAAAACTTGTCCTGAAGAATTGATCGACTATATGCACGACTATTTAGACGGCGACATCATGAGTGAAAATGAACAAAAATTAAAGGATCATCTGCAGCAATGTGAGGAGTGTCAGCATCACTTTCATGAACTGAAAAAAGCGATTGCGTTTGTACAAAGCACTTCCCATATCAGTGCACCTGATGATTTTACAAATAAGGTGATGGACAAATTACCGAAAGAAAAGAAAAAGGTGGGCGTACAGAGATGGCTGCGCCACCACCCGTTGCTGACAGCGGCTGCTTTATTCATCTTTTTTATGACAGGAAGCGTGTTTGCCTCGTGGAATGACCATCAGGATTTCTCATTCACCAAAAATGATGCGCTGGTCGTACAGGATCACACGGTCGTGGTTCCTGAAGGCAAGGTGGTAAATGGTGATTTGACCGTGCGGAACGGGGATGTGAAAATAGAAGGAAAAGTGACAGGGGACGTAACCGTCATTAACGGGAAGCAATACCTTGCTTCTGCCGGTACCGTTACTGGAGAAATCAAAGAAATCGATGCGGCATTCGAATGGCTTTGGTACCAGGTGAAAACCGGGGCCAAAGATTTAGTTGAATGGGGAAATTCGCAACTTGATGAAAAGTAAGATATGATAAGAGGGATGAAACATTACATGTTCGTCCCTGACTGACATGCAAGGTTTCATGTCAGTTTTTTTGCGGAATACTTTAATTAAAGAATAAATGTATCATTGGTTATTATTAATATATAGAGCCATGGGATCTTACCTGTAACAGACTGAGAATGTGCTATAATAGTTAAGTTACGAAAAAGAAGCCACATGGCGGCTTACGCTTTCGATTAAGCTATTGGAGGATGTAATATGCCGTTTACCGATCTATTTTCAGATTACTCTGCCCTTGATTATGTCTCGGATATCGTAGACATTCTTGTGGTATGGTTTGTTATTTATAAATTAATCATGCTTATAAAGGGTACAAAGGCAGTTCAATTATTAAAAGGTATTTTTGTCATCATCATCGTCAGGGGGCTCAGTAGTATCTTTGGTTTGGATACACTGGGGTGGATGATGGAGCAGGCGCTCACTTGGGGGTTCCTCGCGATCATCATCATCTTCCAGCCTGAACTGCGCCGCGCACTTGAGCAGCTGGGAAGGGGACATTTGTTCTCGAGAACCGGTTTGCAGGAGGAAGAAGAGCAGGAGCAAATGATCGAGTCCATGACGAAGGCAGTCAGTTATATGGCTAAACGCCGGATCGGTGCTCTCCTTTCCATTGAAAGAGAGACAGGGATGAGTGACTACATAGAAACCGGTATCGCGATTGATGCCAAGATCACTTCTCAATTACTGATCAATATCTTTATTCCGAATACTCCGCTTCACGATGGAGCGGTCATTATCCAGAAACGACAAATTGCTGCTGCAGCCTGTTATCTGCCTCTCTCAGAAAGTCCGTTTATTTCGAAAGAGCTGGGAACGAGGCACAGAGCAGCCCTGGGTGTAAGTGAAGTGACGGATAGTATCACGGTTGTCGTATCAGAAGAAACGGGAGCAATCTCCATCACAAAGAATGGAGAATTACATCGCGACCTGTCTTTGGAACGCTTCAAGGAAATCCTTACTGTGGAGCTGATTGGCGATAAGACAAGTGCTTCCTCATCAAAATGGAGCTGGAGGGGGAAGAAAGAAAATGGATAAATTCATGGAATCCAAATGGTTCATGCGAGTGGTCGGGTTACTCCTGGCTTTCATCCTATACTTATCAGTGAACTTTGATGATATCCAGAAGACTGCGAACAACAGCAGTAATCCCCAGACGTCCTTTGACACCATTCAGAATGTACCGCTTGAAGTTTTTTACGATTCAGAGAACCTTGTCGTCTCTGGACTGCCTGAAACCGTCAATCTAACGGTGGATGGGCCCAAGGCAATCGTTCAGCCGACCAAGACATTAAAAGATTTTCAAGTATATGTTGACTTGAATGATGTAGGAATCGGGGAACATCAGGTTCCTGTGGAAATCGATAATATATCGGATAAATTAAAGGTGAAGATCAATCCGGAATTTGTAACGGTGACCGTACAGGAGAAAGTGACCGAGGAATTTACGATAGAGCCCGAGTTCAATTCAGGACTCTTATCCAATGGATTTGAAGCAGAAGGTTTATCTGTGAATCCGAAAACGGTCAAAGTTACTGGGGCAAAGGATCAGATCGACCAGATTGCGTATGTAAAAGCAACCCTTGATATTGAGGGTGAAATAAATGAAAATGTCACAAGAGAAGCGAAGGTCCAGGTGCTGGACCGGGAATATAACAAACTCAATGTCCAAATCGAACCGGAATATGTGGATGTCACCGTTTCGGTGGTGAACCCCAGCAAGGAAGTCCCGATCGCCGTAAAGGAAAAAGGTTCCTTACCGGAAGGGACGACCCTTGAATCCATATCGGTCGAACCAGAAACAGCCAACGTGTTCGGCAGACAGGAAGTATTGGATACAATCGAAGAGCTTACAGCTGAAATCGATTTAAGTAAAATCACGAAAGATACGACCATTTCTGTCCCGTTATCTTTGAAGGAAGGCTTAAATAAAGTAGCCCCTGAAGAAGTGAAGGTCAAAATTGACGTAAACACGAAAGCCGAGAAAAAATTATCGGGAATTGAACTGACACCTGAAGGCTTGGCGGAAGAGTACGAATACACCATACTGACACCTGAGGACGGTGCGGTTGATGCCACATTAAAGGGTGAAAATGGTGCTGTTGAAAAAATAACAAAAGAAGATTTTACCTTAGCGCTGGACCTGGCCGGGCTTGAACCCGGCGAGCATGAAGTGGCAATCGATGCCGTGGGTCCTGAAAACGTTGATTGGACGCTATCTCAAGATACAGTGAAAATACAGATTAAAGAAAAGAACACTTCAGCATAAGAGCTGTGAAAAGGAGAGAATTTCAATGGGTAAGTATTTTGGAACAGATGGTGTAAGAGGTGTAGCGAATACGGAATTAACACCGGAATTGGCATTTAAACTTGGCCGATTAGGAGGTTATGTCCTGACAAAGGATGCGACACGTCCTAAGATCCTGATTGGGAGAGATACCCGTATTTCCGGGCATATGCTGGAAGGTGCGTTAGTTGCCGGGCTGCTCTCTATCGGTGCGGAAGTGATGCGTCTTGGTGTCATCTCAACTCCGGGGGTATCCTATTTGACGAAAGCGCTTGGTGCCCAAGCGGGAGTGATGATCTCTGCTTCTCATAATCCTGTTGGGGATAACGGAATTAAGTTCTTCGGTCCGGACGGCTTTAAATTATCGGATGCTCAGGAAAATGAAATCGAGGAGCTCTTGGATCAAACGGAAGATACCCTTCCACGTCCAATCGGTGCGGATTTAGGACAGGTAAGTGATTATTTCGAAGGCGGACAGAAGTACCTTCAATACTTAAAGCAGACTGTGGACGAAGATTTCGATGGTTTACATATTGCACTGGATTGCGCTCACGGTGCCACATCCTCATTGGCGACTCACTTATTTGCTGATTTGGATGCAGACATTTCGACGATGGGTGCTTCTCCGGATGGATTGAACATTAATGAAGGAGTCGGATCCACTCATCCTGAATCACTTGCTGAGATGGTGAAGGAAAAAGGTGCGGATGTCGGACTCGCATTTGATGGTGACGGGGACCGCATCATTGCCGTTGATGAGCACGGAAACATCGTAGACGGTGATCAAATCATGTATATCTGTGGTAAGTATCTGAAGTCTGAAGGCAGATTGAAGCAATCCACCGTCGTATCGACTGTCATGAGTAATCTAGGCTTCCATAAAGGCCTTGAAGAACATGGGATTCAAAGCATTCAGACAGCAGTCGGTGACCGCTATGTAGTAGAAGAAATGAAAACAAATGGCTATAACCTGGGCGGTGAACAGTCAGGACATATCATCTTCCTCGATTACAATACGACTGGTGACGGACTGTTAACGGGTATTCAGCTTGTGAATATCATGAAGGTAACAGGCAAATCATTATCCGAGCTGGCAGGAGAAATGCAGAAGTTCCCTCAGAAGCTTGTGAATGTCCGTGTAACAGACAAGCATCATGTAACCGATAATGAAAAGGTCAAGAGCGTCATCGGGAAAGTGGAAGAAGAAATGAACGGAAACGGCCGCATTCTTGTACGCCCGTCAGGCACTGAGCCACTTGTGCGTGTGATGGCTGAAGCTCCGACTGAAGAATTATGCACACAATACGTCGATGAGATTGCCCAAGTGGTAAAAGAAGAAATGGGACTAAACGAATAACTGTTTTTATGCACAAGGGGTACAAAACACTCCCCTTGTGCATATTTAATAATGTGGTAATTTTTTTGTGTTTATGTAGAGATTGTTGCGGGAAGATAACAATGTGGTGACAACTGATTCCGGTGTTCATATTTTTATTGACGCGAGAGTTCCTGCTGGTGTATGATGATTTTGTTTTTGATTTTCAAAAAATTTGGAAACAGCAGATTTGATTCAAATATGGAAAGGTGGATTGTCCATAAATACCATTTTAAAAAGCGCCAGGACTAAACGGGAACGAGCCGTTTAGTTGACGAGGTGGAGGTTCAATCGAGTGTTCGGCGGATGCCTCCCGGTTATATGAAGTTACGGAGCCGTTAGATTCTTTCTCAAAACATCGAGGCAACTTGATGCACAAAGGGAAGATAAACAGTGACTTACTAAAACTAATGACAATTGAGATAAGGGGGCAGGCTGTCCCCAAAAGATATCTTGCCCCCTTTTCCATTCAGGGAGGATATTTAATTATGTGTGGTATCGTAGGATATATTGGAAATTCAGATACAAAGGAAATTTTATTAAAAGGTCTTGAGAAGCTTGAGTACCGCGGTTATGACTCTGCAGGTATTGCCGTTCAAAACGCGGATGGAATCCACGTATTCAAAGAAAAAGGCCGTATCGCTGATCTTCGCGGAATCGTTGATGAGAATGTAGCAAGCAACACAGGAATCGGACATACGCGCTGGGCGACACATGGTGTACCAAGCCAAGTGAATGCTCACCCTCATCAAAGTACTTCAGGCCGTTTCACGATCGTTCATAACGGAGTAATCGAAAACTACTCACAGCTTAAACGTCAATATCTTACAGATGTTGAGTTCAAGAGTGAAACGGACACAGAAGTCATCGTTCAATTGATTGAAAAGCTTGTTGAAGAAGGAAACGCGGTAGAAGAAGCATTCCGTCAAACATTGATGCTGCTTAAAGGTTCTTATGCAATCGCGCTATTGGATGCTGAAAACGATGAAACGATCTTTGTCGGTAAAAACAAGAGCCCGCTGCTTGTAGGTCTTGGTGAAGGCTTCAACGTTGTAGCAAGTGATGCAATGGCGATGATCCAAGTAACGGATCAATTCGTTGAACTGATGGATAAAGAAATGGTCATCGTGACAAAAGAGAAGGTTGAAATCCAAAACCTGATCGGGGAAGTAATGGAACGTGCTCCTTACACGGCTGAAATTGATGCAAGTGACATCGAAAAAGGAACATACCCTCATTACATGCTGAAAGAAATCGATGAGCAGCCATTGGTGATGCGTAAAATCATCCAAGCATACCAAAACGAGAACAACGAGCTTCACATCGATGAGCCGATCGTTGGCGCAATGAAAGAAGCGGACCGCATCTACATCATCGCTGCCGGAACAAGCTACCATGCCGGCCTTGTAGGAAAGCAATTCATCGAGAAGAGCGCAGGAATCCCTGTGGAAGTCCATGTTGCGAGTGAGTTCAACTATAATATGCCGCTTCTATCAGAGAAGCCATTATTCATCTTTATTTCTCAAAGCGGTGAAACGGCTGACAGCCGTGCCGTTCTTGTTCAAGTCAAAGAGATGGGCCACAAAGCGCTTACGATTACAAACGTAGCAGGATCCACTCTATCCCGTGAAGCGGATTACACACTTCTTCTTCACGCAGGACCTGAAATTGCAGTAGCTTCCACAAAAGCTTACACAGCTCAATTGGCTGTATTGGCGATCCTGGCTCACGTAACGGGTCAATCTTGTGGAACGGTTCAGGACTTCGACTTAATCCAAGAACTTGGAATTGTAGCGACGGCTATGGAAGCTCTATGTGATACGAAGGAAGAATTCGAGGAAATCGCACGCGAATATCTTTCAACAACACGCAACTGCTTCTTCATCGGACGTTCCCTTGACTTCTATGTAGGGCTTGAAGGTTCATTGAAGCTTAAAGAAATCTCATACATCCAGGCAGAAGGATTTGCCGGTGGAGAACTTAAGCACGGTACAATCGCCCTCATCGAAGAAGGAACACCGGTTGTCGCTCTTGCAACTCAGGAAGCTGTAAACTTAAGCATCCGTGGAAATGTGAAAGAGGTAGTGGCTCGCGGAGCTAACCCTTGCATCATCTCCATGAAAGGCTTAGAAGACGAAGAAGACCGCTTCGTCATCCCAGAGGTTAACCCAATGTTAACACCTCTTATCTCTGTCATTCCGTTACAATTGATTTCTTACTACGCTGCTCTGCACCGCGATTGTGATGTAGATAAGCCGCGTAACCTGGCTAAGTCGGTTACGGTTGAGTAAGAAAAGACAAAACCCATTACCGCTGACATCAGCGGTAATGGGTTTTTTAATGCTCAAATGAATCTTGATCGGTAGGATGTGCATCCAATGCAATTTCATAGGCATCCAATATATTTTCTATTGTGTTGGGGTCCTCAATACTTTCCAGATACTGCTCACTGCCTTCATTTTCAACTCGCATCACCAGCATGTCCTGATTTTCATCCCGGGTTTTTAAGAGGGCATATGTTTCATCGTACATATCAAATAAAGCTTCTACTGTTAAATGCATTTCATCACCGTTTTCATCTGTTACGGTAATTGGATCTCTTACGTTTCTCTCCATTATACACCTCCATATAGTTTTATAATCTCTCCAAGTTACTGTAGTTATAAGCACTTTCCTTTACCTCCACCCCCAAAACCCGTATAATCGTAAAAATAACATAAAGGAAATCGTTCCTTATGTTGCACCGACACAAAAAGTAACCTGCTGTTTAGACAGTCCAGGTTACTTTTTTATTGAGAAGGGTACGATATAAGAAATTACTTCAATGGTAGAGGTATGATGATGAAATGAAACATTTACATAGACAACATGTATGGATAGGGAGGTTCTTGGCTTCGGATCCAGGGCGGAAGAGGTTTCAGCAGGCAGGCAAGGCGACGATCAGTTTGATATCTGCTGTGTTTACGATGCTTCTTCTCCTCAATCTATGGGATTATCAGGCGATTACCCCAGCCATTGTAGCGGGGCTCGTTGGCATGCTTGGAGTCATGATCGTGATGGATGACACCGAAGCGAAGAAGAAAGTGACGACCGTGCTGATTGGGGTGTCGGTCGCTTTTGGGATAACGGTCGGTTCATTACTGGCGCATTATAGTCTGCTGGTGAACGGGCTGATGGTGCTGGTCATTTTCTCGGCTTTTTATTTTTCGCGGTTTCAGATCCGGTATTTTTCGATGGGGATGGCAGGATTCATGGCCATCTATATGTCGTTCATTTTGCAGTTGGATGCCGCACATCTCATGTGGTTTTATATTGGAATAATCATCGGGGTTCTATACGTTTATTTCTACAGTTTTGTCTTGTTTAAGGGATCCGTTCACGTTCTGCGCAGAAGTATGCGTTCATTCCATATCCAATCGAATGTGACATTTACGATTCTGATAAAAATGATTGAAGACCCAGAAAACAGCGAGAAGAGGAGAAAGCTACTTTATCGAAATGTGAATCGTTTAAACGATTATGCCAGAATTGTATCCTCTGAGATCAATGATGAGGATCTAAAAAAGCTGTGGCCGGGCATTGAATCGTCTCAGTTACGGTTGTATGTGTTCGATACGGAAATGCTTGTCCAAACCTTGACGGATTCGCTCAGACGCTTGAAGGAACTTGACGCGCTTGAATCTGTAGAAGTGAGGCGTCTGTTGGTCTGGGTCATCCGTTCACTCCGGGATGCCGAGGTGCTGGCACATAATTATGATCCTCATTACTTGGAGGAAGCGGAAAAAGCCATTCAGGGACTTCGGCTGCTTCTGACTGAATTTCTTAGTCAAGAAGAAAAGCCTAAAGGAGTGTATCTCTTAAGAAGGATTGAATCGATTGCGAATCACGTGCTGGAAGCGGCCCTGACCATCCAGGAGTCACTTAAAAAGCCCGGAAAGGAAATGGAATCAGCAGATGAAGCGGCTATGGATGAACCGGAAGAGAAGGAAGATGAGCCTTTAATTGATCGGGCCCTCAAGCCGCAGACTAGAAAAGGCATTCAAGCGCTGGTCGCTGGTACCCTTGCTATCATCGTAGGAGAAATCATCTCACCGACTCAGCCTTATTGGGTTCTGCTGACCACCTTTATCATTCAGATCGGTACCGAGTCAGTGGGCAGAACATATATGAAAGGCTTCCAACGATCTGTCGGCACGGTTATCGGGGCCATCATAGGGTTCGGTGCGGCAAAGCTTGTGTCCGGACAGTCCGAGCTTGAAGTTTTCCTGCTCTTTTTAGTCTTATTCATGGCCCTCTATTTGTTTACCGTTTCCTATACGATGATGAGTTTATTCATCACGATGCTGATTGCGTTTATGTATGATTTATTATTGGGCGGAATCAGCATGGAATTAATGGGGGCGAGAGTCCTGGATACGATTGCAGGGGTGGTGATTGCCTTAAGTGTGTCTGCACTTGTGCTGCCAAAGAGAACAAAGGATAAGGTTGGGGACGCGCTCGATGAGTTCTTCCAGGAGCTTGAAGGATATGTATCTGCTTATTTGAAAAGTTTTATGAAAACAGAGAACGTTCAGCTGACAGATCAGGCATTCCACCTCGACCAGAAGCTCCAAGCCGTCAAAGACGAAGCAGCATCGATCCTTCAAAGACCCGGCGCCCTCACCCGGTCGGGAATCGGAAGGTGGATCACGGTGACGACAGCCATCAATTATTATGCGAAGCATCTGCTTGCCTCATCCAATAGAAAAGCCGATCCGCAGGTAACGGATCATTTATATGCAATATTAGAAGAAACAGAAGAGAAACTTACACACAATATTGAGTCCCTGCGCGGGCTGATGAAAGGGGCCGAGAGCAAAGCCTCTTTCTGGAGTCTGAGTGAGGAACGGGCAGAAGTCGAGAAGCTTGCCCCGAGCAGACTCCGCTCTCAATTGGACATCATTCACCACCTCTATTATATATGGAGGATCAACCAATCGATTCTTGCAATCGGCAAGGAAGTCGGGGCAGAGGTAGTAGATACAAAGGGAGAAAACAGCTAAAACTGTTTTCTCCTTTTTTTTACGATTAATTTCCACATCATTTGTTTTAAGCAGCCTCCCCAAGGGTACAAACTACCATCTGTAAAAATAGTGAGGTGGCAGTTGTGTCAGGCAAAAGAAGTTATTTATTTACGAAAGAAGATATGACCAATCCGGACATCGTCCCGCAGTGGGTCACGGAGGAATATCAACATTTTCATGAAGTCGTGACGGACAAAACGTTCCCTTGTTATTTTGGCATGACGGGTGAGAAAAAAGGCGAACTTCGCTACTCATATATAAGTCATGACAATTGGGAGCACCTGCCTCGGACTCTTCAGGAATTCAACCGGCTATTCGATGTCCCTGAAGGAGAGCGTCTCATCCGTCATGGATTCTTCCTCTTTGTAGAACCCGAGAAGGAAGAGAAGGGTATTCCTTATTATCGTGACTATTTCTGGAACATCCTTCAATTTCTGCATGAGAAGGATCACAAACTGTGGCCGGCGGATTATCCAAAAGATCCCGATCACCACTTATGGGCATTTTCATTTGCTGAAGAACCGTATTTCGTTTTCGGGAATACGCCTGCCTATAAGCAGCGGAAAACCCGTGATCTTGGAAGCAGCCTTGTATTGGGCTTTCAGCCGAGGAGGATATTTGAAGGATTAGAAGGTACCTCCAAAGGAGGCATCATGTCACGTGAAAAAGTACGGGAACGTGTGGAGAAGTGGGACGGCCTTCCGAAGCACCCCAATATCAGCCATTACGGTGATCCTGAGCATCGGGAGTGGAAGCAGTACTTCATAGGAGATGACATTGAACCGATTGAAGGGAAATGTCCATTTCAGCATAAATAGAAAAAAGTGTCAGACCTCATCTTAGAAGGTTTGACACTTTTTTGCTAATAAATATCCACACTGCCGCTTGAGACAGAAGCCTTCACTTGGTACTTTCCGTTACCTGCTGTACCGCTGAGGTCGCCATCCTCCTCTTTTCGATTCTTTAGCGGGAAGTTTGATGACACATCACCGCTGCTTGCACGTCCATCCAAGGTGAAACTGGCGTCATCGGGGAGGTCCAGATTCACTTCGCCTGAACTGACATCAAAGTCTATGTCCCCTGTCAGAGACTTCATCATGACCGTTACATCACCGGAAGAAACATCTCCGCTAAGCGGCCCCTCATAATTCGAGATTTCGACGTCGCCCGAGCTTAGATCCACTTTACCGTTTTTAGTTGATAAATTTTCAATGGTTAAATCACCTGACGATCCCTTATGATCGAATACTTCTGTATCGAAGTTAGCCAGTTCAATATCACCCGATCCCATCCTTACTGTGAATGTATCCAGCTTCATGGGTTTGGACGTAGATCCGCCAGTAAAGATAACTTCACCAGATCCAAGTTCAATGTTCATGTTCCGGTCATAATCCTTTGGAATATAAACGGTGATATCTGATTTGCGGTTGAAGGCAATCCACTGGTACCATTTATGCTTTACCTCAACTTCGATCGTATTTCCTTTCTCTTTCAGTGTGAGTTTTCCTTTTCCATCTATTTCGACTTTCACTTCATTCCCATCTGCAGGAATGATTTCGGTCTCACCGCTTTCCAGCAGCAATTCAATTGAATCCACATCGTTGGTCACTTGTACGGCATCCCCTGATTTATTTTCTTTGGCAAACAACGATGTTTGATCATTTATAATGGTGTAAAGTGCCCCTAAAGCCAATATCGCAATGATGACAGCAAAAATATTTTTCATCTACATCCCCTACCTTTGGTTTGTTTTTCCAATTTATAATTTTATTGTACTGGAAGCCTCGTTTCCCAACAATGACGCTCAGGAATTATTTTTCACTCGGTCCTGAGACGTATGGGATAGTAAGCAATGAATGAAATGCAACAACCAACTTATCTGAGTAAAAAAAGGATATTCCTCCCTAATGATCCTGTTTATAATGAAAATATAGTCGTCATTAAAGGAGAGGAACATTCATGTCCGTTATATTCGGTAGAGCCAATGAAGAAGAAATTCACGAAATTTATGAACTGGCTGGTATAAATCGGGAAGAAGCAACTGGGATCCCTTTTGAAAATCATAAAGAAGAAATGATTAAGGCGTATGAACATTCGAAAAAGTTTGGTGCTTATTTTCTTGCAGCCAGATCAAGCGGGAAGCTGTTGGGCTGGGTTCAGGTTGATAAAAGCACCGATTGGGTAACTGGAAAAGAAATTGGCTGGATCAATGACGTATATGTAAAGAAATCGTTTCGGGGCAATGGGGTTGCGACTGCTCTATTGAAACAGGCACTAAAAGAGCTGAAAGAGATGGAATATGATGAGGTCCGTTTGAATGTGTACAGCAGTAATGAACAAGCGATAAAACTATATGAAAAATTGGGATTCATGGATTTAAATAAATTCATGAAGCTGGATTTGTAAAAAAAAGAAGGACACGATGATGAATCGGTCCTTCTTTTCATAGACGAAGATATTATTTTGCGATGAACATCTGTGTCCAGTATATCCCTTGGCTGCTGTCTTTGGCGATTCCTACACCGATATGTGTCAATTGACCGTTCAGGATGTTTTTGCGGTGACCTGGGCTGTTCATCCAGGCATCTACAACCGATTGAGGTGATTCCTGTCCAACTGCAATGTTTTCTGCAGCAGATGAATATTGAATCCCGAAGTTTTGCATCATCTCAAATGGCGATCCGTAAGTCGGAGAAGTATGGGAAAAATAATCCTTATTTTTCATATCCTCTGACTTCATCTCTGCGACATTGGCAAGTTCTCCATCCGCTTTAAGAGCACCAAGCCCATTCTTTTTGCGTTCCTGGTTCGTTAAATCAACCACCTGTTTCACAAATCCACTTGCCTCTGAAGGCTGAGCTTTTTCCTGAGGCTGATTCGCTGGTGGCTCTGGTTGTGCAGTGTTTGGTTCTTGAGCCTTTTTATCACCGTCTGGAGTGAACGCTTCACCCGGATCTAAATGTGTAAACTCCTTTAATGTCCCATTGGGATCAAGTGGGGCCATGAAACGATGAAGAGCGGTTTGATTCCCCTCATTTACATTATACCCGCCCATATTTGTCGTTCTATTACGGTCTAAATCGGTACGAGGCTTATCTAAGTTCCCATAGTTTACAGGATCATAAGTGACGTCTTGGGTATCTGTCATGTTTTCATTCCCATTATTCGTGTTACATGCTGTTAACAGCATTAAGGGAACAATCGTACATATGCTTAACAGTCTAAGATGTTTTTTCAATTTCATTTCCTCCAAATTTTTATGATGCATTCTCCCGGCCGGAATTGGCCAGGATTGATGACAGTTATTAATATTTGCACCTTCTGCAGGAGGTATCCTCTGAAATATGTGGGAGAATTGGGGAGAGGAATTCATCGGTGTGTTTAGGTTGAGTTGAGGTGGTTGGTGCCAGGCACAAAACAGCGGAATTGAGCCAGGCACAAAACAGTTGAATTGTGCCTGGCACCAAACCGAACAAGACATCAAAAGAGGTAATCACCTGTTCCAGAACGAATTGTAAAAGTACATGTCAGAAAGGAGTGTTCGCTTTAATGGAGAGGAAAAGACTGCGTGAACTGGGAGTGGAGATTGGTTCTTATTCTTGCGGGCATGCTAACAGCATTACTGATATCGAAGGTGTTAAAGTGGGGCACCAGACACTTCATTATGAAAGTAACGGCACAACGGTGCGTACAGGTGTCACGGCTGTTTTGCCCCATGAAGGGAATATATTCAGGGATAAAGTGTTCGCCGCGAGCCATGTGATCAATGGGTTCGGCAAGACGGCGGGGACGATTCAAATCGAGGAATTGGGCGTGTTGGAAAGCCCGATCATGCTGACCAACACTCTTTCGGTCGGGGATGTCATGAAAGGTACGGTTCAATATTTGTTGGAGGAAAGCCCGGAGATTGGGGATACCACAGGGACAGTCAATGTTTTCGTTGGGGAGTGCAATGATGGGTATCTGAATGACATCCGGGGGCTTCACGTTTCCCCGGATGATGCCAGGGAAGCGATAAACAAGGCTCACTCGGGAATCGTCGAAGAAGGTTGCGTAGGGGCTGGAACCGGAATGCTCTGTTTGGGCTATAAGGGAGGCATCGGGACTAGTTCCAGGCAGCACACGTTCGGCGATGAGGTATATTCAGTGGGCGCCCTTGTGGTTACGAATTTTGGCAGGCGCAAAGATCTGCGCATCCCCGAAGAATTAAAAAAGGAAGAACGTGAGATTCCTGATGGCTCCATTATGATCATCCTGGCGACAGACGCGCCAATGAATGAGAGGCAGCTTAAGAGGCTGGCAAAGCGGGCCTCATTCGGCTTATCCCGGACCGGTTCTTATGCGGCTCATGGGAGCGGCGATATCGTCCTGGCCTTTTCGACTGCACACAGAGTACCGCATCAACCAACTGAAGACAATACGGTGTCTTACTCGTTCATTAAAGAAGATGGTGAGATCATTTCTGCACTTTTTGAAATGGCTGTAGATAGTGTCGAGGAAGCGATATGGAATGCCCTGGCGGGAGCGGAAACAACGACAGGAAGGAATGAGCGGCAAGTGGAAGCCATTCCGTTGGAGCTGCTGATCGGTTTGAAGAAGTAAAGAATATGGAAAGAAGCCCGCTGTAATAAAAGGTTTTTTCCTGTGGGGAAAGAGGAAATATAAAAAGAAGGAATGACAATAAGGGATGTGAAATGATGAACTACACACCTTTGCCTCTTTCTTTTTACGAACAGCCGACTTTAGAACTTTCTCAAGCACTGTTAGGCTGTGTATTAGTAAAGGAAACGGAGGAAGGAATTGCTTCAGGCTATATAGTGGAAACGGAAGCTTATCTGGGTCCTGAAGACAGGGCAGCCCACAGCTTTGGCAATCGCCGGACAAAGCGGACAGAGATCATGTTCCATGAAGCAGGCCGGGTTTATACATATTTGATGCATACCCATTGCCTGGTTAATGTCGTATCGGCTGAAGTCGGGGTGCCGAATGCCATTTTAATCAGGGCGGTCGAACCTTTGGAGGGTCTCGACTTAATGATGGAAAGAAGAAAAGGCCAGCCGATGAAAAACTGGACAAGCGGACCCGGTAAATTGACGAAAGCTTTAGGGATTACCATGGAGGACTATGGAAGGTTTTACACCGGGCCTCCGATCATGATTGCAGAAGGTTATACCCCTGCCGAAATTGCTTCCGGAAAAAGAATCGGGATCGACAATACCGGAGAAGCAAGGGATTATCCATGGCGCTACTGGGTGAAGGGTAACCCTTATGTTTCCAGATAGTGCATCAGATTCTAAATTTTCAAACAAATAAAGAAAAACTACACCCAATGTACTAGTTTTATGGTATATTTTACTTATTAAGATTATTTTCTACATAAAATGATAATATTCGCATTGGGAGCTGTGAACCTGAATGATAGATGGGCGCTTACATTCTGGGGAGCTAGTAGCGCAACCGACCACATACGAACGTATTCATACGTTCTTTCATGTGGTCTTTTTTATTTGAAAACGGGGAATTCTGTTCCAAAAACTTACGATAAAGAAAGTATAGGGGTTTTATGAATATATTTACGATTTTTCAAGATGACTTTATTTATCATGATTATCAGCCTTTATATACAATTGATCGCAGTCAATCGCTTTTTGGATACGAGGCGCTGCTGAGGAATAAACTTCAGGAGAATCCCGAGACGCTTTTCCAGACAGCTATGAGGGCTAACATTTTATATAAGCTTGATACCTTATCTATATCAAAAGCCATTGAGGGCTTCCTGCATAATCGGAATCAGAATGGACGGCTGTTCGTTAATGTTTATGTGACCACGATCTTACATCCAAGCTTTCATAAATATTTCGACTATCTCATGGGGACCTACCCTGAACTGCAGGGTCGCCTTGTATTCGAGCTGAATGAATCAACGTCAGATGAGCTCTGGCAGAACCCGTTATTGCTGAAGGCTCTGAAGAATCTGAAACAATACAATGTGTTATACGCCATTGACGATTTCGGACAAGGGACGGCTTCGATAAAAAAGTCCATCGAATTTGAACCGGATATCATCAAACTTGATCGTTATTTTGCAAAAAATTTGGCTGAGAGTGAAAGGAAGCAGCGGTTCATCTCTTTTTTTAGTCAGTTTTATGGAAGTGACACAATCATCATATTAGAAGGAATTGAACAAGAAGAAGATATGCAAGTGGCCAAGGAACTTGGCATCACGATCGGACAAGGCTATTTTCTTGGCCGACCGAGCCAGCTGCTCGCATAATTCATTTGAACGAATGAAGATCAGGGCGTTTACCTGATCTTTTTTTAATATATCAAAAATAGTTGAAACAAAATTGTTTAAATTGAAATAAAATTGAAAAAATTTACATTATCCATTAAACTGAAGGAAAAAGAAAAAGGGGATTACGATGAAATTTCTGAGGTTTCCGTTTAAATTCGTATTCTATTATTTTCTCGGCTTCATCGGTATCATAGCGATCAGCGTTGCTCCTCAAGCGATGAGGGAAAGGGGACTGTACAACTTTATCGGGTACTCCGAAGAAGTTGTGAAGTTTTTCTTTGCGTTTTGGGATAAAGAAAATTGGAGCTATACCTATAAAGGGTATACCGAGCATTTCATGGATATGCTCTGGGATCCGTACCTGTATTCATTACAAGTATTAGGAGGGGCCTTGGCAATCGGACTCGTACTCGGGTTTGTTCTGACTGTCATCACGGTATTTCTTCCCCGATGGTTGTCGTCACCACTAAAAAAGCTGTTGAACCTCCTGGAAACAGTTCCGGATCTTATGTTTGCTTTCATGCTCCAGCTGTTCATTGTCTTCATCTTTAAAAAGTTCGGCTTCGAGCTGATGCAGTTCACGGAATTGGGAGACGAAAAAATCTATCTTGCACCGATGATCACTCTCTCGATCATCCCGATGATATCATTCTTTCGCATCCTGCTTTTGATTACAGAAGAAGAACTCTTAAAACCTCATATTGAATTTGCCCAAAGTAAAGGGATGTCCAAAGGGAAGATCCTGTTGTCCCATGTATTTAAAAATATATCACCAAGCCTTTTTTATCATGGAAAAATCATCATTTGGGGAATGCTTTCAAGCTTATTTGTCATTGAAACGATTTTCAATATGAGAGGAATCACGTACTATATCGTGCAGGATTTCAGGCCGATGGTCATCGCCATTTCTCTTATTCTGATTTTCACTCCTTTCTTCGTCGTCTATCAGGGAGTGTATCTGTGGGTAAATACAGCCGGCAATGAAGATGATACCAAATATAAAAAGGATAAAATAAAATGGACGGAATGGAAGGTTTGGAGATGGCTTGCCGCAATCAGAAGATTGTGGTGGCAGCATATGCACAATCCTAAATTTGCTTTGGGGTGCAGCGTACTGTTTATCATGATTATGTACAGCTTTCTCTACCCTTTATTTAAAGAGAATCCGATCCATTACATCAAGTATCTGAAAAATGATGAAGGCCGGATCGTTTCAGGCCCTCCGCATGAACCATCAAGCCAAATGATCCTCGGTTCGGATATTTATGGATACAGCATAATGGATCAATTGATAGTCGGGGCTAAATATACTCTGCTATTCGCTTTGATTGTAGCCTCATTACGTGTCATAGGCGGTTTTTACTTAGGGGTCTTCTATCATTTTCACTTAAAGGAAAGGAGAAAGAATTGGCTCGATCGACTGGTTGATTCGATACACTTTCTTCCGCTAAGTTTGATTGCATACCTGCTGCTTAGGCCCGTTTTATGGGGATTGCCTGTACTTGGATGGGATAACTCGATGTTTGAGCGACTTGTATTTGAGGCAATGGTCCTCACCATAATGGTATTGCCGTTAACGACGGTATTGATCGGGAATGAACTGAAATTGATAGGGAGAAAAGATTTTGTACTATCTGCCAAACTATTGGGGGGAAGCAATAAGCATTTGTTGTGGACCCACCTCTTCCCGCATCTTGCACCAAGGTTGTTCATTATCTTCGGTCACCAGTTTATTCAAACTCTATTGATTCTGGTGCATTTAGGCTTGTTCCACCTGTTTCTTGGCGGGACGATCATTTCGGGAGGAGATCTGCCGGACCCGCCTAAATCAGGGACCTTTGAATGGTCAGGTCTGATAAGCTCCGCCAGGTATTCACTCATGACCGGTAAATATTGGATCGTCATTGCTCCGCTCGTGGCATTCATGATCGCCATCATCGCGATGCAGCTCATCGTTCAGGGAGTAAAAGAAATCCAGCAGCAAAAGGTTGGCGTACTGATCAACAATACCCCGATCAAGAGCAGAGACAAATCAGTGAAAAAGAAAGCGTACCGTCCGGTAATAGGGGACTTCCATTTAACAAAGCAGCAGAACTATAAAGGATAGAAGGAGTTGAAAGACATGAGCGGTAAAAGCCCGAAACTTCCTTTGACAGATGATGAAAGAAAATCACTTAGAAGAGAGAAAATGAAACTAAGAGATTTACATACAATGTCGCCAGAAGAATTGAGTGAAAGGTTGGAAATCCCCATTGAAAGATCAAGATACTTGGTGGGGATGTCCATTTTCCAACAGATTCCTTCCATCGGTCCGAACATGGCACATAACGTAGTAGAAGATTTGCAATTTCATTCTTATGATGACATCAAGGGAGAAAAAGGTGAAGACCTGATCATCAAACTCGAGAAGAAATACGGGGTGTGGATGGACCCCTGTGTAGAAGATTCTCTGAGGTGTATCGTTCATCATGCGCAGCACCCTGGCAGTGAGAAGAATTGGTGGAACTTCACCCCTGAAAGAAAAGCATACAGGAAGAAATATGGTTATCCGCCTGACCGGCCGAAAAAGGCTTGGGATTCAGTGAACCGATGAATACACGGTAGAAAACATGCTCTCTTGCGGGGCATGTTTTTTTATGGGTAAATAAGCAGATGTCCCTTCCTGACTTACGAACTAAATAATCTAAAAATTACAAAAATACGTAGTGCTTTCCTTCTGTTTTTATTAAAACATACTGACAAGCCATATCTTCTGTGTTAAAACATTAAAAACCATAAAATGTAATAAATGGTAATAAAGTCGGGGAGGCTGTTTAAGTGAAAAGAAAACTTCTATTAAAATCATTTTTTATCGCAGCTTTGAGTTTGGCAATGATGACACCGAGTGTGATTGCCCATGACGTCTTAGATGACATTTCCATTGAAAAAGGAGAGGGTGCAGGTTCGGAAGCTGTCATTCCTCAGCTTGAAGGCAGTAAGAATCTTAATGGATGGCATGAAGTGGCAGCGGTCCAATTGGCAGAGAAAGACGGGATTCAAAATAATACCGCGGATGTCTATGCACATAACGGCTTTGCTTATGTGGGTACCCACACTAGGAATGGAGGCAATGGCGGGGTACGTGTATTCGATCTGAAAGACCCGGCGAACCCGAAAGAAGTATCCGTTTTTGCCGATGACATTCCAGGTACATGGACAGAAAAGGTCATAGTGAAGAAAGTGAATACAAAGGATTTCAATGGCGACTTGGCCGCAGTCAGCGTTCAACAGCTGAATCGAAGCAACCCTGACTCTGTAGGAGGCGTACTCCTTTATGATGTCACGGACCCTTATCATCCTGAAAAGCTCGGGTTCTGGGCAGTGGATAAGAGGGCACCGGGAACCCATGAGTTATACTTAGCCAAACAGGGGGACCGTGCGTTTGTATTGGCGGCGAGCAACTATGCTGACTATTATACACACGGAGAGAAGAAGGATTTCTCCCTGATTGATGTGAGCGACCCGACCGACCCTGAAACCATTTATGAATTTGATCCCCGCCAGCTTGAAGAAGTCCCGGCTGACTTTAATGGATA
Source organism: Rossellomorea sp. NS-SX7 (assembly GCF_052828565.1). NCBI lineage: Bacteria > Bacillati > Bacillota > Bacilli > Caryophanales > Bacillaceae > Rossellomorea > Rossellomorea sp. NS-SX7. The sequence goes on from NZ_CM128249.1 coordinate 4,215,373, forward strand.
CCACTGGCAGGCTCCGGATGGAAAGACCCGCCCGGTATTCAATCACAGCGTCATGACTGATGAAAATGCCAAGACAGCTTTCCTATCATATTGGGATCTTGGTACCATTATGCTGGACATCAGTAACCCGGACAACCCTGTATACTTGGGAAGAACGGAATATGCATCGGATCAGCAGGGGTCGGCACATTCCGCTCAAGTTGCCAAGGGAGGCACGGTCCTGATAGAGACGAGAGAAGTATACGCGCCGAAACGGGAGGGCTTTGAAGAGTCCTATGGTTATACGAGAATCTTTGATATCAAGGATAAAACAAATCCGAAGCTTTTGAGTAATTTCAAGACGGATCTAGTTGACAATGTGGAGGACGGAGTGACGTTCGCAAATACCGTCCATGACCCTAAAGTGGTCGGGAATACCCTTTATTTATCCCACTATGCAGGCGGCGTGAGAGCGGTGGACATCACAGACCCGGCACAACCGGAAGAGATTGGGCGCTACGTTCCAGAAAACTCGTTCATCTGGGGTGTGTTTGCAGACCGCAACTACATTCTTGCTTCTGATATGGGGTCAGGCTTGAAGGTTCTTCAGAAAAATAATGCCCATGAGTAATCGATAAGTTGAAAGGCTCCGCGACTTCATACCGCGGAGCTTTTTTCCCAGAGAGGAAAATGGTGAAGTCAAAATTTTTTGTGATTCAAATCGTCTCTTATATAATCAATCATATAAGGAAGGAGAGGATCACATGGATTATGCCATCGTTACAGGAGCGACAAGAGGATTAGGTGAGTCGATTGCCAAGCTCTTTACCCGGAAAGGAATCCGCCTGATTAACGTTTCCCGTTCGGATAATGATACATTGAAGAAAATATGTGATGAAGAAGGGGTCCCATATGAGTATGTCGGGTGCGATCTTTCCAATCCAGGGGAAACCGAGAACGTAATGAAAAGAATAGGGAGCAGCGTGTTCAATTCCGGTGCCAACCGAATTTACCTTGTTCAAAATGCTGGAGTGGTCACACCCATCAGTCCTTCCGGTCAGGTAGAAAACACGGAGCTTGCAAAGAGTGTGAATGTAAACCTGGTTTCTCCTATGATCATTACAAATGAAATGCTGAAAGCGTCCGAGGGTTCTGAAAGCCAGCTTATCATGGTCAATGTGAGCTCTGGTGCCGGGAGCAGACCCGTTTACGGATGGAGTACGTATTGTTCTACGAAAGCGGGGATCAATATGCTGACGGAAACTGTGAGCCTGGAACTCTCAAACAAGGGCAGCCGGCATAAAGTCATTGCTTTCAGTCCAGGGGTGATGGATACGGACATGCAGGGAACAATCCGTTCCTCATCAGAAGAAGCCTTTGCCGATGTTGAAAATTTTAAGCGTTACAAAGAACAGGGAATGCTGAGGGACACGGATACAGTAGCAGGTGTCCTTGTGGAGCTTGTGACAGAAGCGGATGTTGAATCTGGTAAGTTGTATCATGTGAATGATTTGTTATAGAAACAGGGTATAGATTTGATAAATGCACAAAAAGAGACAAATCCGATAAGGATTTGTCTCTTTTGTATTATGAACGCGCAGTGCTCGGTTTAGGTGCTTTTGAGCGTGTAAACTTCGGCAGTGCAAATCGGATCGCAATTAAACCGCATATTGCTGTCAGAATCGGATAGAATGCATATGGAATGACACTCAATGGTGAGATCCCTGCTGTTTCTGCTACTAATAATGCCTGAGCTCCATAAGGGATCAAGCCTTGTACGGAGCAAGAGAAGATATCCAGGATACTTGCAGATTTACGGGAATCGACTCCATAATTTTCACCGATTTCTTTCGCAAGCGGACCTGCAATGATGATAGAAATCGTGTTGTTTGCCGTGCAAAGGTTTGTTGAACTTACAAGCCCGGCTGTTGCCAATTGTGCTCCTTTCGGGGAGCGGATCTTGCGGGTGGCAAGATAAAGCAGTGCCTGTATTCCTCCATTATAACGGATAAGTTCAACCACACCGCCGATAAGGACGGTCAAAATCACGATTTCAGCCATTCCGGTCATTCCATCGGCGATGCTTCCGAAGTAGCTGGAAGGTGTAAAGCTTCCATCCGCAAATCCGATGATCCCTGATAGCACGATGCCTCCGAATAGGACGATGAACACATTCAATCCTGCCAATGCACCGATGATGACACCCAGATAAGGGAGGATTTTCACCCAGTTAAAGGTATCGACGTTTACCGTTGATTGGTTGCCTGCTGTGATAAAGTATAAAATCACCATTGTTAGTATGGCTGCAGGAAGAACGATAAAGAAGTTCACCTTGAATTTATCTTTCATTTCCGTTTTCTGTGTGCGTACGGCAGCGATCGTTGTATCAGAGATGAACGATAGATTGTCACCAAACATCGCACCACCGATGACCGTCGCCATTGCAACAGGCATCGCGATATCCGTACCTGAGCTGATTCCTACACCGATCGGGGCAAGTGCCGCGATCGTACCCATTGAAGTCCCCATGGATAATGAAACAAACGCTGCTATTAAAAACAGTCCAACGATCAGAAGATTTTCCGGCAGTACTGATAGAGCCATATTGACCGTTGAATCCACAGCGCCCATTTTTTCAGCGACTCCAGAGAATGCCCCTGCTAGAAGGAAGATGAACACCATGATCATAATGTCAGGATGTCCTGCCCCTTTGGCAAATCGCTCGACTTTAACATTCAGTGAGTCCTTTCTGTTCATGAACAGCGCAACTACAGCTGCGATGATGATGGAAACAAGTACAGGGAATGCGTAAAAATCTCCTGAAATGATTCCGGCACCCAGAAAGAGTGAAACAAATATGAATAATGGCAGTAATGCCAGAAGATTTCCTTTTTCGTTAATCATTTGAACAACTCCTTTGACAATTTGCTATTGATAAATGGGTTGAATAATGGATTGTGGTGTAAGATCCGACATCGAACGACAAATTTCGCTATCGGGCCAATGACCGGTCCATGGCAACCCGATCCCAACGTTATAAGTATTACCTCGCTGGATAAAAATAAAAACCTCTTCTTAACAAGAAGAGGTTTCCAATAAAAGAAACACTCTTCTCATCTTTCAAGCTTCATGCTTGCTGGATGTGGCACAGCACTCGTTTGGAGTCCGCTGCCGAGACATCATAGGGCCAGTCCCTCCGTCTCTCTGGATAAGAAGAATACCTATATTCACTTTTAAAATTATACTTACATACTTTAAGGCGTTTAAGAAGAAAAGTCAAACGGAAAATGGTTGATGTTCACTCTTCTCGGACAATAAAGATTTTCCAGTCAACATGATGAAATACAATGAGCTTGATAACAATAGGGTTTATCCGTTGTGGATGATTTCATTAGATATTATGGTTTATCCAGAAAAAGGAACGAGTTTATTTACAATCTTCTAAAATAGGGCTAGTATAATAGGGATAAAAAATCATCTGGGGGATACGGAAGTGGAGAGAACAATACGCAATCAAGTCTTTACTTTACAAGGCTTCTATTTTTTGACGTTTTTCGGTGTGGGCAGTTTATATCCGCTGTTAAGTGTGTATTTAAGCGAAAGTGTTGGTTTGAATGGATATCAGATCGGGACCATCATGTCGATCGGCCCTATTATGATGATTTTCTTCCAGCCTATCTGGGGGATGGTGAGTGATGCGACGAATCGTCCGACACAGGTGCTCGCCTTTACTTCATTGGTTGCCGGGATGTTTGCCCTTGGGTATGTAGTGACCGACCTTTACTACGGACTCCTTCTGATCGCGATCCTGGTTGCTGTTTTCCAGAGCGCGATCATACCGGTTTCAGACAGTATCAGTCTGAAGTATACAAGCAAGGTCCGTTATAATTATGGAAATATACGACTATTTGGATCGTTGGGTTTCGGTGTTGCCGTGTATGTGATGGGGAAATTATCTGAAGGTTTTATCGGCCCTACCATCATTTTCTACGCATTCTTCGTTTGTCTGGTCATGTCTGCTGTGCTGGCTTTCCGATTCCCAAAGGAACGCGCCTCTGCCAAACTGGATTTGAAAGCGGGAATGAAGGAATTGTTTACGCTCAAAAAGTTTTTGATTTTCTTGGCCGTCACCTTCATGGTATTCGGTCCGAACCTGGCCAATAATACGTACTTTGGATTGTTTGTGGAAGATTCAGGAGGTACATATGCGGGTATCGGCCTCGCGTTTTTGATTGCGGTACTATCGGAAGTTCCGTTTATGAAGGTTGCAGGAAATTGGATCGATCGATTCGGCTTGTTGACCGTAGCGGCTTTAGCAGGGGCGGCATCGATGCTCCGCTGGCTGTTCTACTTCACGGAACCAAGCCTCTGGCTGGTGTATACTTCTGCTGTCATGCAGGGTCTTGCAATCGGGCTGTTTGTACCGGCAGGCCTGCGTTATATCAGGGAAATCACGCCCGCCCATATTACGGCCACAGCCGTCACGATTTATTCGGCCATCGGCAACGGTCTCGGCAACTGGTTCAGCACGTTTGTCGGCGGCTTCATCCTTGAAACATTCTCAATCTATGCAGTCTACTTGTTCTTTGCATTGCTATCATTGATAGGTATTCTCCTTTGCTTTGTTTTAATGAAGGAAGAGAAGAAGCAGGCACTGGCCTATTAATCGCAGACGCTTTCTGAAGAGGAATCTTTGGGAGGCGTCTTTTTTGTGGGCATCAATAGATAGCAGGTTTCTAGATAATGCCCGTTATTATTATAAAATAACTTCACTCCTCGACAGGTTTTATTTTTATAAAAGCACTTTTGCTCTGCAGGAAGCACTGTTGGGAATAGAAAACGGAGATCAAGAGGCTTTTAAAAATGGACTTGCTGGATATATAAAATAATATCAAAAAAATTTTTTCGTTAAAGGTTTGAATTTTCGCAAAAAGTGGTACATGAAGGATAAGAAAATATGAATCAATCTACTTTAAATATAGCTTGCTAAATCACAAAACAATAAAGGGGATCATTCCAATGAATACCAACTTCTTGTACTCAAAAAACAATGCAAACCTTGGGGATAAAATCGAATTTAAACGAAAGAAGCAAATAGTTAATGGTGTGGTGACGGCTTTAAGGGAAAATACGGTCATCGTCAAAGTGAAAAATGACGCTGCCAAAAAGCTGGACCTTCCTGATAACCAGACGGTTGTGGCTCATAAAAACTATGTCATCGTTGAACGGGCAGTAAATGAAACTCAGCCGGTGTTCGTATATGATGGCTGGAACAGTGCATTAAAAGCATAATAAATGAAAGGCTGACCTCCGATCATCCGTGGGGTCAGCCTTTTTATTTATTGTTGATTCAACCTGCCTGCATATTCCTCGACCATTTCGATGGTCACTAATTTTCGCTGCGGCACAACTCCCTGACGTGCAAGGGTATTGATTCTCTGTGTAGCCTCATTAATCCGGTCCGTTGAAAAAGCCTCGCCTGCCTGACATAGCTTTATGGCTTCATCGATGGCTCGTTCTCTTTCCTGGTCCAGCACCATGAACTTCTGTACAAGTTGATTTTGCTTTGTTGAATGCTTTGTAATGTCCTTATGTACACTCATGCTTTCATTCCTCTCAGTCGAATTGTTCTTGTCCTTATTATGCTTTTTAATGGGTGAAATGGCAATGTTTCATTTCAAGTAGAAATTGGTATGCAACCTGGGGGATCGGGTGGAATTTATGGGCGGGATTTTTGATATAAGGGTGATATGTTAATTTAAAGGGCGAACTACCGATTTTTCGACAATACTACTCGCTGAATTAGTCTACGGGTTTCCATCCTGCACTCTTATCCAAAGGCAGGAGGAGCTAACATCACATAAAAAGAACAGGCCCCCATGAAGGTGAGCCTGTTCTATCGAATAGTAACCGATATTATTCATTAACTGCTTTCTTTCGCACTTCGTCACGCTTCGGCCAGCTTTCGACCCCTTTTAATCCAGGGATGTCATCGGCATAGAAGACAGGATCCAATCCTTGTCGCCGTTGGTCCATGTAGTTGTTCAATGCTTTAAAGGCAATAGGTGCCAGGATTCCAATGGCAATCAAGTTTGTAGTCGCCATCAGGGCCATCGATAAGTCAGCAAGTGCCCAAACGATATCAAGACTTGCCATAGAACCGAATACAACCATTCCTAATGCAATGAAGCGATAGATGAGAAGACCGGTTTTACTTTTATTGATAAATGGAAGGTTGGCTTCTCCATAATAGTAACTTCCAATAATGGAACTGAAGGCAAATGTGAAGATCGCAATTGCCAGGAAGATACCTGCCCATGATTGGAAATGTTCAGACATAGCAGCCTGCGATAGTTCGATCCCTGTCAAACCTGATCCGTAAGCGTCGGAAGTAAGGATGATGAACGCTGTTGCAGAACATACAAGCAATGTATCAAAGAATACTCCAAGTGCCTGGATGAAACCTTGCTTTACAGGGTGGGAAACGGATGCAGTCGCAGCCGCGTTAGGTGCACTACCCATACCTGCTTCATTTGAGAACAGTCCGCGTTTCACACCGTTCATGATGGCAGCACCGATTCCTCCGCCCACTACTTGTTCAAATCCAAATGCGCTCTTGAAAATAAGGGCGATAACACTTGGCATTTCAGTGATATTCGTAATGACAACAAATAATGCCAACACAATGTAAAAGACAGCCATGATTGGAACGATTGCCGTTGAGAAACTTGCAATACGCTTGACACCGCCAAAAATGATAAGGGCCGTCAAACCTGCTAATATAAGTCCGATTGCTAATGGGCTGATCCCAAATGAATTATTGAATGCTGTAGAAATCGTGTTACTTTGTACGGCATTAAAGGTTGTCCCGAATGAAAGAATGATCGTAACCGCAAATATGGAACTCATCCAGCGTTTCCCTAATTGTTTCTCCATGTAGTAGCCGGGGCCGCCTTTGAATCCAACTTTGTCATTCACTTTATAAATCTGTGCAAGGGTACTTTCTACAAATGCACTGGCACCTCCCAGAATGGCTACAAGCCACATCCAGAATACCGCTCCAGGGCCTCCAAGTGCTAAGGCAATGGCTACTCCAGCTAAATTACCTGTACCAATTCGAGTACCTGCTCCGATAAAGAATGCCTGTAAAGAAGAAATATGTTTCTTTCCTTCCGCTTCTGTAACATCCTTATCTCCTAATAACCTAATCATTTCGCCGAAGTGGCGAATTTGAACAAATTTTGATCCTACTGTGAAGTACAACCCTAAAATGATCAGTAACCCAATTAGGATATAACCCCATAATAGTGAATTTGCCTCATTTACTAAACTATTTAAAATATCCATGATAACCCCCTCGAAAATTTGAATCGGTTACGCTTACTATTATCTGAAAATTGAAATCGCTTGTCAAGTTATTATCTGAATATTAAAATTTTACCAAAAGTATTTTAGGGATACGAAGTATACCATCATAATAAATAGTTGATTTTTATGGCGTTCCTGATGAGTAGGGGTACGGAGGGAGAGTGGTGGAAGTTATTCTAATAAAATAAAAAATAATGTGCGAAATAATAATATTCTCATCGTACAATGAAAAAAAGCCATAGGATTTACCCATGGCAGAGGCCGGTTCATATGTTCATGCTGTCATTTGAATCGAATGATGCAGAAAGTACAAAAGAACCATTCGGGATCAGTAGTAGTTCCAATAGCTTAACACAAATAGTAATATTCCAGTAATCATGGAAATGCCAAATAGCATAAATAAGAAATCAAGAATACCGTCTACAAATACTTTCTTGCGGCTTTCCCGCTTGAAATTCCTTACTTCTTTACGATAATAAGCTGTACGACTCATCCCGATACCTCCCTAAACCTCGCATTCAAGTACCTTTCCATAATAATGATATTCTCGAAAAAGCAAGAAAATCCTGCCTGAATGTGAAAAAATTGTCGTATAGGAAAATGTGAAAAACAAAGAGGCTGAACGAAATCAGCCTCTTTGTCTTTGTGTAAGGTGACTATCTTGTATGGTTTTCAGAGATCTGACTTAGTGCGCCGCCCGCGCTTTGATCAGATTTCTGTTGTACTGCCAGGTCCCCAAGCGCAAGCATCCCGACAAGATTTCCGTTTTCCACTACTGGAAGCCTGCGGACTTGATGCTGAGACATTAATGCCGCAGCTTCTTCAGCTGAAGCATCTGGTGAAACAGACACAACGTTTTGAGACATGACTTGAGATACATTATCCTGCGTACCGTTCGTCAGTCCTCGAGTGGCAATGTCACGGTCCGTTACCATACCGACAACCTGTCCGTTTTCAACAACTGGTACCGAACCAACATTCTTGGATTGCATTTTTGATGCAACATTAGATAAAGAATCCTGGTTAGATGCAGCTTCTACATTTGTCGACATAATATCACGTACTTTCATTCTAATTCCCCCTCAATTGTTGTGGCAGTACAATCTTTATTATTTGAATTTTTGGCCGCAATATTCTTTAGATCCGGAGGAAGTTAATTGAAAAAAAGGTGTGCTGCCATTAATGGCAGCACACCCTGTTTGCCAAGATCACCTCTCAGAGGAAGGTCTGTGGAACACCATAGTCAGGAGCGGACCGACGATGATGAATGAAAAGAGAAAAAACAGGATCAGGAAGAGGGAAGGACCGGTGATAGAGCGGTTCAACTCATCCCTATGGGTATCGATGAAGGCTTTCAGGTCATCATTCAAAACCACGGAAGACGATGGTAAAAGTTCGTTATTGTCCAGGTCATAGTAATAAATCTCCCTATTGGTGAAATGGAAAAACGAGTCTCTTTGCTCTGTATAGCTGATGTATAAAGCCTTTACCTTTACACTTTCGGTTTCATCTTCACTCATCATGACTTCTGCGTTAGTATCAACGAAATCCCTGACAGTCACCGTCCCTTTTTTGAAATAGGATTCTTCTTTGACTAAGTACTCATCAATGGAGTCGATGATTGGATCACTTGCAAAAACGGCATTCCCCGACAAGCCAAAAAGTAAAAGTAAAATAAGTGAATAATACAAATATCGTTTCTTAAACAGCATAATCTCCCCCTTTTTCATGAAAGAGCCCGTCTAACTTCATTTATATGCTCTCTTTGTGGGGATTATGGCTGAAAACAAAATACCCCCGGAATATCCGGAGGTACTGTTTACTTAGATATAAACATCTGCGTCCAGTAAGTGCCGTATGAACCGCCTTTGGCATACCCAACCCCAATATAGGTATAGGTGCCGTTGAGGATGTTTTTGCGGTGGCCTGGACTGTTCATCCATTCTCTTACAACTTGTTCCGGACTTGTCTGTCCGACTGCAATATTTTCACCAGCTGAGCTGTATTGAATATTAAAGCTCTTCATCATGTCGAATGGTGAACCATATTGAGGGCTTCTGTGTGCGAAATATCCTGTATCCCTCATATCCCGGGATTTATAGCGTGCCACTCTGGACAGCTGCCAATCCAATTGAAGAGGAGCGAGTCCCGCTTTCTCTCTTTCCTGGTTTGTAAGATCAATCACTTGTCTTTCCACGGATTTTATCGATGTGATGCTCGGGATATGAATTTTTTGACTTGGATAAATCAAATCCGGGTTTGGTATTTGAGGGTTCGCATCAATGATTTCAGACAAACCGATTCGAAACTTTTTAGAAATTTTCCAAAGAGTGTCTCCTTTCTTTACATGATAAGTCTGGGCTGCTTGAGCTCCGTCGATTGCTGCAAGACCAAAGGCTAGGGACATTGTGACCATAATGATAGCTAATTTTGTTTTCATAATTATAAATTGTGTAATTCAATGTGAAATATTCTAAGGAAAAAACAAAAAAATAGGATTATTGTTTCATTTAAAGGGAATAGGTAAACCATCTAGAATAATAGTGAAACCTTTTTTTACTTCATACGTACAAATAGATAACGAATTGAAATTAATCGAAGAGGTGAATAACGTGGTAAAGGAGAACGATCGCTTTAAAAAGGTGATAACCAAATTATCGAATGTCGGCGTCAATATCTCTAAAACAAAGTCCAGACGTGAGATTCTTCATTCACTAAAGCAATATCAGCCATTACCTAAGACGTTAACTCAGGATTCATAACAGCTTGACCAGACATATTTCTCTTTTTTTCACGATATACTAAATAACAGTGAAAAAAGGAGGGAAAGGTATGGAGAGAGTGATGTTTGATGTCCAGACATTAATGGAAATCAGAAAGAAGGCGGATGAAATTTCATACCGTTGTATGAGTGGGAATCGACCTTCTGACCTTCACAGCCTAAACTCGGCATTAGACCAGGTTTCACGTGCTCTGGCCATGTTCGCAGAGATGGAAATCCATCGGATGCAGAACACACATATTGCCTGTGACGGACAAAGCTATATCAAGGGCCGTCTGCGGATAGCGCATCGATCGATCCTTCCACAAGAAGAGGAGTCGAACACAGCATAATAAAGAGGTTGACCCAAGAATAACGAACGTCCGGTTTTTCATTCAATAGCTTCATTGGCTCATTAAGGACTGATCCTTTAAGGGTGATCATTTCATCTTTTTGGGTCAGCCTCTTTTTTTTAGCGTAAAGACTTACATTAAAGCGGGGTGAAGTAATGTCTGTTTTTTACTCAAAGATATTGTTGGTATGCAATGGTAAAGCTGGCCGAGGAGAATTGGAGACTCAATTGTTGGAAGTCACCCCGCCTCTTTTGGATATATGTGACACATTGACAGTGCATAAAACAAAAGAGAAGGGCGGTGCAGAGAAAATCTGCCGTGACAAGGCTGGCGAGTATGAGCTGGTCGTCATATTGGGAGGTGACGGCACAGTCCATGAAGCTGTCAATGGCTTGGCACGACTCTCTTTAAAACCAAAGGTCGCCATCCTTCCTGGTGGGACATGCAATGATTTTGCACGCTCGCTGAATATCCCGATGAATCTTAGACAAGCAGTGGAAGCGATTACTGACAACCCTCATGAAAAGAATGTTGATATTGTCAAAGTGGGTGACCGCTATTTCAGCAATTTCTGGGGCACGGGCCTGGTTTCTCAAACAAGTGACAATATCGATACGGGGTCCAAGAGTGTTCTGGGCAAACTCAGTTATTACATTAGTGCTTTTCAGTCCATCCAGGAACCGAGGCTATTGAATGCCACCGTCATGGCAAATGGGAAGGAGTATAACGAAGAAGTCGTGATGCTTCTTGCTGCAAACGGGCGCTCAATCGGTGCGAACCCGCTGCCTGCCAGTATCGATCTTGAAGACGGGTTGGTTGATATTTATATGGTAAAGAAAACGGGTTTCCCTCTTTTGAAGGAATTTTTCATAATAAGAAGTACTGGTGAGGTAAGTGACCAATCCGATGATATCATCCACATCCAGGCTCCAGCAGCAGACATTCATTTGGAAGGTTTAGAGAAGGTGGATATGGACGGAGAGCTTTATGAAGGACAGCACCAAACGTTGGAAGTACTGAAGCACCACTTGCGTTTGATTGTAGGGGATCATAAATAAGAGAGTATCGGGGGCGGCCCGATACTCTCTTTCTTTTTGTTAAGCGCAGATCAATTTGCCTCCGCTTTTCTGATTGTCCAGCTCCGGCGGCTAGCCCCTCGAGGTCATAAGCTAAATGGTCCAAGAAGGCAAAAAGCGCCTTCATGGCCGATTCGTCTTATGCCACCCGCCTCTGAACGAGCCGCCTCCGCTTTTGAGGTCAAACCGTATGTTTTTTCTTCTTGATGATCAGGTAGATGATGTAAGCCAGTATTAGCACTCCGCCTGCTGCGAGTGTCAGCATAGTAAAGTTCTCTTCGATGAACGGTTTTGCTTTGGCGCCAAGAGTTAAAATGATGGCTCCTTCAAGGAAGAAGCGGATGCCTCGTCCGATGATCGACCAAATGACCAGCACTCGTATTTTAACACCGGATACACCGGCAAAGATCGTGAAGATTTTATAAGGAACAGGTGTGAGCCCCGCGATCAGCAGTGCCATCGGACCGTATTTCGTAAAGTATTCTTCTACCTTCTGAATTCTTTCTTCAGAGAATAGGTAGACCAATATGGGACGTCCGAGCTTTTTACCGATCCACCAGCCGAATAACGCACCGATGACTGAAGCAATGGTGGTATACAGGGCATATAGCAGTGCATTTTCCGGATTGGCGATAGCCAGTGGTATCAATAGAACATCTGGCGGGATTGGGAAGAAAGATGAATCGGCAAACGATACAAGGATCAGTCCCCAAATCCCATAATCCAGCAGCCAGGCTTCAAAAGTGTGAAGTAATTCAGACATAAGATATCTCCTTTATCATCATGCGAATATTGTCAATCGTTGTTTATGAATAACAATAGAAAGTATATCATTTTTTGAGGGGAGCGTCATGAAATATCTGTTTGAGCAGAAATACGAGAATGCTAAAGGATGAGAAAGATATAAAGAGAAGGTGCGGCTTTTATAAAGTAGAGGAAGAAAAGTCCCTTAGAAAAGAGTTCCCCCTTCTCAATAAGTCACCTTAGAAAGCTGGAGAGGCGAGTGACTGTAAAGAAGAGGGGGGATGTTTTTATGGTGCCGGTCTTTTTAATGATTCGTTAGAAAAGAAAGTGAAAAAGAGATAAGTCATTTCTCGGGAAATAATGACAAGATTTTCAGGTTTTCTACATTTCGTCCGGTGAACCGATGCCTAGAACAGTCAAGCCTTTTGATAAAACCGCCGCGACAACATAGACGAGTGTTAAACGGGATTCTTGTCCTGGGTCATTGTGGATGATTTTTGTATTTCCGTAGTAGCTGTTAAATGACTTGGCCAGCTCCAGCAGATATTTTGCAAGGATGGAAGGCGCGTAGTTCTTCCAGGCTCTTTCCACCGTTTCCGGAAATAGTCTAAGCTGTTTGATGACTTCCCAGCTCGATGAGTCATCCAGTCCTTCAAACGATAAAGGTGACGGGGTGCCTGCTTTTCTCAGGATTGATTGCGCACGTGCATGTGTATATTGCAGATAAGGTCCGGTTTCTCCTTCAAAGGTAAGCATATGCTCAAGGGAAAACTCTATATCGTTCATGCGGTCATTCTTTACATCATGGAAGATAATCGCCCCAACCCCGACATCCCGTGCGACAGCTGCTGCTTCTTTAAGATCAGGGTTTTTCTTTTTGATATTTTCCCCGGCCATCTTGATGGCTTCCTGGAGTACTTCTTCCAATAAGATGACGCGGCCTTTACGAGTCGACATTTTCTTTCCATCCTTCAGGTAGAGGCCAAACGGAATATGCTTCATGGCATCCGCCCATTCGTATCCCAGCTTTTCAAGCACACCTTTTACCTGTTTAAAGTGGACGGTTTGTTCCTGCCCCACTACGTACAGCGCTTCATCAAATGAATATTCACGCTGTCGGTAAAGAGCGGCTGCCAAGTCTCTTGTGGCATAGAGGGTGGCCCCATCCGTTTTTCTGATTAAGCAAGGAGGGAGGGTTTCATCTTCCAGCCGTACGACCTTGGCACCTTGAGAAGTTTCGAGGAGCTGGTTTTCTTCCAAGAGCTCTGCCACTTCTTCCATCTTGTCATTAAAGAATGCTTCGCCGTTATAAGAATCGAATTCCACACCAAGCAGGGAATAGATGACCTTAAATGCTTCGAGTGATTCATTTTTGAACCATTTCCAAAGCACTGTGATTTCTTCTTCTCCATCTTCGAGAAGTTTAAAGGCTTTACGCCCTTCGTCTTCAAGGGAAGGGTCTTGAACGGCTTCTTCGTGGAACTTTTTATATAAGGTGAACAATTCGGCAATCGGGTTTTCTTTTACCTTCTCCTCATCTCCCCATTTCTTGAACGCTGTAATCAGTTTTCCGAACTGGGTGCCCCAGTCACCGATATAGTTGATTCTTACGGTCTCATACCCGCATGTTTCCGCTATATTGGCAATTGCATTACCAATTACGGTCGAGCGGAGGTGGCCCATGGAGAAGGGCTTTGCGATATTCGGTGAGGACATGTCTAATACAATGGTTTTTCCTTTCCCGAATGAATGGGATCCGTAATGAACCCCTTGCTGAAGAATGGAAGAGACGATTTCCTTCCCGGTGAGTACGGGATCAAATCGGACATTCACATAAGGACCCGCCGCTTCCACACTGTTAAACATTGGTGAATGTAGTGAATGGGCTATTTCTTCAGCGATTGCTCCCGGAGCTTTTCGCCATTCTTTGGCTAATCTGAAGCAGGGGAAAGCCAGGTCTCCCATATGCGTATGTTTGGGAATTTCAATTAACGTACTGATATCTTCCTCCGTCCAGGATGAGAGAACCTGGGACTTCAATTCGTTTGCTAAAGCTGATTTTAAATCCATCATTGCCACCTCCAAATAAAATAAAAAAACCCGTCTCTATATAAATATAGAGACGAGTTTTAGCTCGCGGTACCACTCTTTTTCCCGAAGGGCGCTCATAAATTAACGGTTTTATCCGGTCTTTCCCTACTGATTTCAAGAAAGACTTCTCAGAAGTGCGTTTCATTCCGGGTTTCACACCAGGCTTGCACCAACCCTGGTTCGCTAAAGGGATCCACGTCAGAATTACTCTCTTCATCATTGAATGTACTGTATATGGTTAGATATTATTTTACACATTTTGGTGATAAATACAACAAAAAATGTTAAGAATCTTCTGAAGAGAACATATACGTTTTATGATGGAACCTCATACTGAATACGATGCCGAGTGCCAGCATATTCCCCATCAAGGAACTTCCCCCATAGCTGATGAATGGAAGCGGGATTCCCGTGATTGGCAATAATTGAATTGTCATCCCGATGTTTTGGAAAACGTGGAATGTAATCATCGAAATGATACCTGCGCATACGTAGGCATTGAATGGCTCTTTCGTATCCAGGGCTGTTTTGGTCAAGTGATAGATCAATAGGAAAAATAAACTGATGACCACACTTGCGCCGATGAATCCGTATTCCTCTCCGATGACACTGAAGATAAAATCGGTATGATTTTCAGGGATATATACTTCCCCGTCGCTATAGCCTTTTCCAAAAATCTGTCCGGACCCGATTGCATTCAATGAATTGATCAAGTGGAAACCTTCCAATTTGGAATAGTTATAAGGATCGAGCCAGGCATAGATCCGTCCAAATTGATAAGGTTCGAACCCTGTGTATTTTTCCAAGAATTCCGGAGCCCAAATAACGAGTGATAGAAGGGTGCCTCCGACGACTCCGAGAAAAGCATAAATCGGGACGATCAGTTTCCACGTAATTCCTGACACCAGGATGATCCCAGTCATGATGGCCAAGATGACAAGGGATGTCCCAAGATCCGGCTGTTTCATGATAAAAGCAAGGGGAACAAGGGTGGTGAATCCGATTTTTAATAATAGTTGAAAGTCTGTCTGCAATGTCTTCCGGGTGGTGAGTTCATTATGGTTCGTAATCACCCGGGCAAGAGCGAGAATGAGAAATGTCTTCATGAATTCTGAAGGCTGGATGGAACCGAGCGGCCCAAGCATGAACCAGCTTTTGGCCCCATTTCTATATGGTGCAATGCTTTCCGGTGAGATCAGCAATATAAGCAGAAGGAGGATCCCTGCGCCATACATATACCAAGCAAGGCGCTTATACTGTTCTGAGTCAAAGAACAATGCACCTGCGATAATAATTCCACCGACTACATACCAAAAAGCCTGTCGAATAACAAAGTTTGTTCCATATTGACCTGAGGTTTGAGCACTGCTTATCCCAAGGGCACTGACGATAAAAAACATCATCAATAAGAAGACAAGACCCCAGTCAAATTTATCAGCAAAACGCTGGCGAGTTTCCATAATCATTTCACCTGAATTTCGTAAGATTTCACATTCCTAGTCTAATAGAAAAGAAGGAAAATTTCTACTGGCTGCCATCCGTATTTTCCTTCTTTTAAAGCATTCATATCAATTGTTCGTTGATAAAGAAGAATTTGTACTGTATGTCATGAATGTTTTTCCATATATTACATGACCCTTCTGGAAAGTGTAAACAGAAAAGTCCCGATTTCAAATGTAACATTTCCTCCATTATTTAGCTAGAACAGTCACATCTGTAAAAAACAAGCATTTCTACACGATACCAATGTCTCCATGCCCTCTGTATCCATGGGTCCTATGAATTTTAAGACAGCCGAATAAGGTACTATTCCTGTGGAATGACTTTTTTCGACAATTCCCTGCGACTTTTGTCATCATTTTGAAATGAAATAGAAAAGAACGATATTCTCATTTCTTTGCTAAAATAGATACTATTAGATACGCATCGTGTAAATCAGATGGAGGGAATGTTTTGAAGAATAAGCAAACAAAAGAGATCATCTATGTGCATAAAAATATAGATCGGCAATATGTTGTTTCCTACGGGATTAATTTTCAGGAATTTGCTTTGAATACACCGCATCCTCTGAAAAACCTGCTGTTGATCAAGCATCAGTATGAACATGGAGCCTTTAACATTCACACCCATCTTGAATATGTCGAACAGGAAGATATGAACAAGATCATCAATGACAGCGTCGACAGTTATGGTGATTTCTGCTGGATCGATTTCGACGAAGAAGCGGGTGTCAATGAATTAAACGGACAGGAAATTGCAGAGCTTCTCTATATGGGGCATCTGAAACAGCCGCTCGATGCCCCGTTTTATTCCAAATTGAATAATCGATACGCTTACCTTTCCCACGATGATGGATGGTTTAACAAAATATATTACCGCGACTTTGCTGACTTTTATCAATTATTGGGATCAACGGTTGCAGCGAAATTGGGAAGTGTCAAAGGCGGCAAAGGGTTATTCGGCATGAAAAAGGAGAAGCAGTATCCAGATGTGGGATCGCAAATCATCACTTCTTTTAAAGATAAAATAAAGGAAGGGATGATCATTTCCATAGAGAAGGCAATTGTGAGCAGAGGGAAGATAGAGATCCCGATCTGGGTCATTGGCGACTATTTCAATATGGATGAAATGATTGAAGATTATCAGCAATTCAGTAAGTCCCCTGCAAATGGTTTGCTTGTTTTTGATCGTAAAACGAAAAGCTGGAGTTCCTCTATCCGTTAGGCAGGCACAAGCGGAAAAAGGGATGAATAGAGTATAGGGATGAAAACCGCTTCGCTCCTTGTTTACTCTTTATATACTTTGCATGAATAAGAGAAGGATTAATCTGCGTAAAGGGCTTCATCAACCGGTGGTGTTGAATGAACTTCTTTACTTGGATTAATCCTTTTTTATGTAATGGGATGAATATATTTGCTTCGAGAATGGTACAGAGACCAGTCTCCCCGCGCCGTTTCGGTCCGGCTGGTGGAGTCAATGAGCAGCTTCACCCGTCGGACCGAAAGCGCCAGTCGGTGCCCAAAAAGACGCTTCCGCATTTCAGATTATGGGATGATGATGTCTTTCGTCACTTTATACTGACTTTCCCCCTTGGCTGTCAGCCAAACTGTCAAGGTATATGAACCGCTGTCAAGCTTTGGCAGAATCAGGTTTCGTGAAAATTCCTCTCCTTGCTTCAGCGTGATTTCCTGGATGGCCTGCGTGTACATTTTGTTTTCAGACTCCCGGTAAACGACTGCTCCATTCTGATCTTTTACCTCGAAGTCGATTGTTTGACCGGACGAAAAGACAAAGGTCTTTTCTTTTTCGGTTTGGTTTTTAATCTTATATTCATAAACTGGCTGTCCGTTTTTTTCCTCTTGCTCGATTAAAGAAGGCTCCATACTACCTGCAACAATCCCTTTCTCTGCTTGATTTGATTCAGGGGTGCCGTTCGTCTCCATCTCCTTTTGTTCTGGGTCTTGAGTGGTCCCGCATCCGGTTAGACCACCGAGGACGAGTGCTCCTGTCAGTGCAATGATCAACTGTTTCATGTCCTATCACCTCTATTCTATTAGACTTACCAAAATCAAAAAAGTTTCACTACTTTGTTCCTTATTAATGAAGTAAGACAATTCTCCCAGAAGAAATTGGCTGATAAATGCGGTGGAGTTGGTTTTATGTTGAGTGGGCAGTACAATGGAAGAAAGCAGTTTCCCGGCAGACCATCTTAAGCTTGAAAAGGAGTGGAGATCGGCAATGAAGAAAAAAGAAATAACGAAGATGCTTGGATTCTTTGCCCTGCTCCTTGTCCTCGTCTGGGGCAGCCGTAGTTTTTGGGAGGTGCGGCCTCACGACATCAGGGATTGGATCGTGTCGTTTGGCTTGTGGGCACCTGTAGTCTTCATCATTATCCTGACCTTCCGTCCCCTGGTGTTGTTCCCGACCTCTATCTTTTCAATCGCGGCCGGCTTGGCGTTCGGCCCATACAATGGGATTGTTTATATTTTCATCGGGGCACTTGGGGGGGCAACAGTGGCGTATGTGATGTCAAGCTACCTTGGGATGAAGCTGTGGAGGAAACCCTCCCCTAAAATGACCGTCGTCCGTGAAAAAATGGCTGAGAACAGTTTCTTTTATGTGCTCGTTCTAAGGCTGCTGCCGTTTTTGAATTTTGATCTGGTCAGTTATCTGGCAGGCGCCGGAAAAGTACGCTACCTGCCTTATATCACGGCTACAGCCATTGGGATCATCCCGGGGACAATCGGATTTGTCTTCTTCGGTTCCGGATTGAGCGGGGAAGACCGGATGCATCTCTATGTGGCTGTTGCGATGTTTATCATCCTTTCACTGCTTGTTTTCTTCACAAGGAAGAAATTGAAATTCTGGTTTGGTGACTCGAAGAATGATCAATAGGGGGAGACCACAGAGATAGGTGTGTTCCCCCTATGTTCTAATGTCCCTCAGTGCGTGTCCACTCTTCTCTGATCATGCCCATCCGGATTGAATCATAATAAACGCCATTATAATATCTGCACTTCCTTAACCTTCCTTCGAGTTTCATGCCGATTTTTTCTGCGGCCCTCATCATAGGCTCATTACCGGACCAGGTGGTGATGCCGACCCTGCCGATTTCCTTCGTCACAAATAAATGATCGACCCACAGGGTCAATGCCTCGGTGCCGTAGCCCCCGTTCCAATAGCCGGGGTCATAAATGACGATACCCGCTTCGAGCCACCTTGTCGGTTCATATTCCCAGTAGTAGCTTACTGTTCCGATGATTTTCCCTTGGGCTTCGATGATATGCTGGTGGTCATTGTTTTTCTCGATATTCGTAAGAAACGAGCGTTTATATTCTTCGTAAGGGACCTGTTTGTGCTCAAAATAGGGGGCGTCCCACTTTTTCCACTCGGGTGATTCTTCTTTATATATGTAATTCCATAGCGTTTCTAGGTCACTCTCTTGTATTTTTCTGAGCGTTACCCTTTTGCTTGTTGAGTTCAATAAGCTGCACTCCTTTTGGGGTGTTTTACTATTACTTCTACATAAGAGGGGATATTTCCTGTCAGAAAAAAGAAGGGCCCGTCCCTCATTGCTTTAAAGCAACGGGGACGGGCCTTTAGGGTATCAGTTTGCTTTTACGTTTGTAACAGCGGCTTTTTTCTTATTCGTCAGTTTGTCGACGATGGACGTGAGAGCTCCGTCGCCTGTGACGTTGCAGGCAGTTCCGAAACTGTCCTGCGCCAGGTAAAGGGCAATCATGAGCGACGTCATGGTCGGGCCGAATCCAAGCATGGACTCAAGCAGTCCAAGTGCTGCCATCACGGCACCGCCGGGAACTCCCGGTGCAGCAATCATGGTTACACCCAGCATAAGGATGAACGGGAACAACTGCGAGAATTGCAGGGCCTCACCCTGGATGAACATGACCGCCATTGCACAGCTCACAAGCGTGATCGTGCTGCCTGATAAATGAATCGTAGCAAGCAGCGGTACCGAGAAGTCAGAAATGCGTTCCCGCACACCCAGCTTTTTTGTGCGTTCGAGTGTGACTGGTATCGTGGATGCTGATGACTGTGTTCCCAGTGCTGTGAAGTATGCAGGGAGCATTCCCTTCATCATCATGAACGGATTTTGTTTACGCAATGTACCTGCAGCTGTATATTGGAATACCAAAAAGAAAACATGCAATAAGATGATCATGACGAAAACCTTGGCAAACACAGACATGATGGCACTGACTTGGCCCCCCTGTGTCATATTGGCGAAAATACCAAGAATATGAAGCGGTAAAAGCGGGATGATTATTTTTTCGATCACCAGCTCTATGATGCTTCTAAACTCATTCATTCCTTTTTGGAGGGCGTCGCCTTTAATGGCAGCCATCCCCAGACCAAGGGTGAAAGCAATCAAGAGAGCCGTCATGACGCCCATTATCGGGGGCATGTCCACTGTGAAGAACCCTTTTAAGAGAGCTTCTTCTGGATTTTCAAATGATTGAGACGTTTGATTTGCCAAGAGAGATGGGTAAATACTCTTAGCAACCGTATATGCGAGCAGTCCTGCAAGAACTGTGGAGCCGTAAGCGATTCCTGTAGTCAGTCCGAGCAGCTTTCCGGCACCTTTCCCCATTGACCCGATCCCGGGTGCAATGAAGCCTATGATAATCAATGGAATCGCGAAGCCTAAGAAATTACCGAAAAGTCCATTAAACGTAGCGAATAATTTCACGACCCATTCAGGTGCAATCGAACCAATGACAATACCTAATGCAATCCCCAACAGGATCCTAGGCAGTAAACCAAGCTTTCTCATCTGGATGTCCTCCTTGAATGTACAATTGTTTTCGATAGAAGGATTATACACCCATCGGAATAATAATTTAAGAGGGAAGAGAATAGGCGGAATCTTAAGTGTATTCTGATAAAAAAGCCTATTTCAGAGTTGCGGGACTAGGCAGGGTAATCATACATATATAAAGACGGAATCGAGATGGAGAATGGCTTATGGATCAAGGACATTGGAGGGAATTTTCATTTTCCATCTAATCATTCTTTCCCTTTATGATGAAAGTGATAAAATAGAAACATCTATTGTTAATATTGGAGGTAACTCATTCATGAAAACCAAGCTTTGTTTATTGTACGGCGGTAAATCTGCCGAACATAATGTATCCCTGCAAACAGCTAAGGCGGTTATCGGAGCCTTGGACTTAAATAAATATGAAATTCATCCTGTTTTCATTTCAACAGAAGGGCAATGGATCAAAGGTCCTCAATTGAATGCGCCTGTTGAAGATGTAAAAGCACTGCAATTCAATAACGGGGAAGAAATCTCCCCGAATGCATTAAGCACGGCGATTACACCTGCTGACTCAAAGGACAGTGAAGGGTACGACATGATCTTCCCGCTGCTCCACGGCCCGAATGGAGAGGACGGAACGGTCCAGGGGATGCTTGAACTATTGAACCTGCCATACGTGGGGAACGGGGTCCTTGCATCTTCAGCCGGGATGGATAAAGTAATCATGAAGAACCTGTTCGCACAAGCCGGGATTCCTCAGGTGAACTACACGTGGTTTATCCGCAGTACGTGGAAAACAAATCCGGAGAAGGCCTACCAACAGGTGGAAAGCGAAATCGGCTACCCTTGCTTCGTAAAACCTGCAAACCTTGGTTCTTCCGTTGGTATCAGCAAATGTACATCCAAAGAAGAACTCGCAGCTGCTTTCGAGGAAGCGTTCCAATTCGATCGTAAAATCATCATCGAAGAAGGCGTCAAAGCACGTGAAATCGAACTTGGCGTGCTTGGAAACGACCAGCCGGAATGCTCAGTTGCTGGTGAAATCGTTCCGAAGAAAGATTTCTATGATTATAAGGCAAAATATGAGGACGGAGATACGGCACTGATCATACCGGCAGAGGTCGACCAGGAAACGTACGGAAAAATGAAAGAGATTGCGATCCAATCCTTTAAGGCCCTTGACTGTTCCGGACTTGTCCGTGCAGACTTCTTCCTTACTGAAGACGGCCGCATCTACATGAACGAAGTGAACACCATGCCTGGTTTCACGCCATTCAGCATGTTCCCGCTTCTTTGGAAGCATACGGGTGTCGACTATCCAACGCTGATCGGTAAATTAGTCGAGCTCGGCTTGGAGCGTCATCAAGAAAAGCAGACAATCAAACATACTATGTAACACCTTGAAGCGGAAGGGACTGACTGGAGGATCAACATCTAAAAGCAGTCCCTCCTCTGTTTGTCATCGATAACTTGCAAAGGAGAAAGAGAATGTTTGAAAAAAGTATAAAAGAAACCTGTGAAATGCTTCATGTACACAACGACCTTACAAAATTTGAAGACCACGTCATAAAAGGCGTGAGCATCGACACACGTAAGATTGAAAAAGGAAACCTGTTTGTCCCGTTCAAAGGGGAGAATGTAGACGGCCACAAATTCGTAAGGCAGGCGATTGAAAAGGGAGCTGGAGCAGCACTCTGGGATAAGAACGTTCCAAATCCTCCCGAGGACATCCCTGTACTGGTCGTAGATGACCCGCTCCTTGCACTTCAGTCACTGGCAAACCAATACCGCCACCAGCTTGATCTGAAAGTGGTCGGCATCACAGGCAGCAACGGAAAGACAACAACGAAGGACATGGTCGCAAGCCTTCTCGGTACGAAATACAAAGTCCATAAGACTCAAGGGAACTACAATAATCATATCGGCCTGCCTTTAACGATCCTGGCACTGCCTGAGGACGCTGAAGTGGCCGTGCTGGAAATGGGAATGAGCGGCTTCGGTGAAATCGAGCTGTTGTCTGAAATCTCCCAGCCTGATGCAGCCATCATTACCAACATCGGTGAATCCCATCTCCAAGATCTCGGTTCACGTGAAGGCATCGCGAAAGCCAAGCTGGAAATTGTCCAGGGATTGAAGGAAGACGGGCTGTTCGCCTACTTCGGAGATGAGCCCCTGCTGGAGGAGCAGGTAAAGGATTTATCCCTCAAACGTATAGAGACGTTCGGCAGAACAGAAGAGAATACCATTTTTCCTGTGAAAATCGAAATGGACAACGATGGCAGTCATTTCGAGACCTCTCTTTATGAAGGAGAAACGTTCTTCCTTCCTGTACTCGGGCAGCATAATATCCATAACGCCCTGGCAGCCATTTTGATTGCCAAGGAATTCGGTGTCTCGGTCAAGGAAATGAAGGAAGGGCTGAAGTCACTCAAGCTCACGCAAATGCGAATGGAAATGACAGAGGGGCAAAAAGGCGAGAAAATCATCAATGATGCCTATAACGCAAGCCCTACTTCCATGAAGGCGGCGATCCAGCTCGTTTCTGAACTCGAGGGCTTTGATACCAAAATGCTCGTTCTCGGGGATATGTTGGAGCTTGGCGACAACGAAGAAGAGTTTCACCTTGAAATCGGAAGACTTATCGACCCTGAGCGCATTCAACATGTATATACCTATGGAAAGCTTGGGGAATTCATCGCAAAAGGTGCACGTGAGAGGTTCTCATCTGAAAATGTTCATTCCTTCCATGATAAGAATGAACTTGCCGATAAGCTGAAGCATCAGACAAAAGGCGGAGACCTGCTTCTTTTCAAGGCATCAAGAGGGATGAAGCTTGAAGAAGTCATCGAAGCCTTGCAATAGGCATGAGCGAGTGTAAAACTCAGAAAGAATGGTCAAAATGAAAATATCCAGAGGGGGAGGACGTTCTCCCTCTGCCTTTTTTAAAATTCTTTTCGTGCAGGTAAAAGACTTGGCGGTTGGTCACGTCATGAATAGGAAGCGGAGTTTTTTTCGAACTTTTAAAAACAAGAGCTATGCGAAAAGTGCAGCCTAATTGAGAAGCTTGACTATTTGTATAAAACAAGTAAGTGGGGATCAAGATGATTGGATGTTTACTAATACATGGTTTCACTGGCGGCCCATATGAAGTGGAGCCTCTGGCAGAATATCTAAAAGAAAGAACCGATTGGGAAATCGTTGTTCCTACTTTACCCGGTCATGGAGAGACACTCGCTTTAAAAGGGATCAAGCATGCTGAATGGATCGAACATGCGGAAGAAGAATTGAAGCACCTCATCTCCTCTTGCGAAAAGGTGTATGTCATCGGGTTTTCGATGGGAGGACTGATCGCTTCTTATCTTTCCGTCAAATACAGCGTCGACAAACTCGTCTTACTGAGTGCCGCTGCCTATTATTTGAATTTCAAGCAGCTGGTAAAAGATATTGGTAATTTAATCAAGGAAGGGCTTCAAGGGAAAATACTTGAAAACGAGCTCTATAATCGATATAAATTTAAAATGACCAATACTCCGATTCTTTCTGCCTACGAGTTTAAGAAGGTGGTGCGCGTAGCCCGCCCGCTCCTTAAAAACGTGAACATCCCTACTTTTATAGCCCAGGGAGAAAATGATGGGATAGTCCCGCCTAAAAGTGCAAAATATATTTATGAGACCATTTCATCAGAAGAAAAGAACCTATATTACTCCGCAGAAGCCCGACATTTAATATGCCACAGTGAAGATAAGCACGAATTATTTGGAGAGATCTACCATTTCCTTCAGAGTGAATAGATTGACTATTTTACAATAGATTGAAATTCATCTCTATAAGTGGTAACATAACTACAACATTGTTCTATTTGTTGGACGTGCCAGCTCTTCGATTTAGAAGAGTGTATTTTTTTGCATTGAACCTTGCAAAAACAAGCAATAAGGTGTACTCATTGCAGCAGACATTCCAATGGACATTGCAATATATTTCATAATAAACATCTCATTTAGACGATTTTAGATTAGATACCGAAGTCTTTCGGTGTGTGAGATTTCGTTCCGATTTAAAAATATAATCAGCACATTTGATTAGTTATAAAAGATGTAAATCAAAAGGAGAATGAATAGCATTGACTAAGTTTTCAGATTTAAACTTAAGCGCATCTACGTTGAAATCCGTTAAACGTATGGGCTTTGAAGAAGCAACCCCAATCCAGGCAAGTACAATTCCAGCAGGTCTAGAAGGTAAAGACATCATCGGTCAGGCACAAACAGGAACAGGGAAAACGACAGCATTCGGTATCCCGATGATCGAGAAGATCGATATGAAGAACCCGAACGTTCAGGCTCTTGTAATCGCTCCGACTCGTGAGCTCGCAATCCAGGTCTCTGAAGAACTATACCGCATCGGATCAGATAAGCGTGCACGCGTATTATCTGTATACGGCGGACAGGACATCCAGCGCCAAATCCGTGCGATGAAAAAGAACCCTCATATCATCGTAGGTACACCAGGCCGTCTACTCGACCACATCAAGCGCCGCACGCTGAAGCTTGATAACGTTGAAACATTGGTACTCGACGAAGCAGACGAAATGCTGAACATGGGCTTCATCGAAGACATCGAAAGCATCCTTGAAACTGTACCAAGCACAAGACAAACACTTCTATTCTCTGCAACAATGCCGGATCCGATCCGCCGCATTGCAGAGCGTTTCATGACAGAGCCTGAATTGATCAAGGTAAAATCCAAAGAAGTAACGGTTTCAAATATCGAACAGTACTTCACGAAAGTAACGGAAAAAGAAAAGTTTGATGTTCTTTCCCGTCTGATCGACGTACAATCACCTGAACTTGCGATTGTATTCGGCCGTACGAAGCGCCGTGTAGATGAACTTTCACGTGCACTCAGCATCCGCGGTTACCTTGCAGAAGGAATCCACGGTGACCTTTCCCAGGCGCGCCGTATGACGGTTCTTAAGAAGTTCAAAGAAGGCCGCATCGATATCCTTATCGCAACAGACGTTGCAGCACGCGGACTTGATATCTCAGGCGTAACTCACGTGTACAACTTTGATATCCCTCAAGATCCTGAAAGCTACGTTCACCGTATCGGACGTACTGGCCGTGCAGGTAAAAAAGGTATGTCCATCACATTCGTAACACCACGTGAAATGGGTTACCTGCGCGTAGTGGAACAAACAACGAAGAAGAAAATGATGGGCCTTAAGCCGCCAAGCTTGAACGAAGCACTTGAAGGTCAGCAGCGCCTTGCTTTAGATAAGCTTGTAGAAGCGGCAAAAGAAAGTGATCTTAAAGACTACTCTCAACTTGCAGAGGAATTCCTGAATGATCACGATCCAATCCAAGCAGTAGCAGCAGCTATCCGCGTTCTTACAAAAGAGCCGGACACAACTCCTGTAGAAATTACAGAAGAGCGTCCATTGCCATCAAGAGGCGGCGGTAATCGCGGCGGCGGCTACAAAAAAGGCGGATCCCGCAGCGGCAAAGGCGGCGGACGCGGAGGAAGCGGTGGCCCTCGCGGCGGCGGTTCACGCGGCGGATCATCCCGAGGCGGAGATCGTCGCGGCGGCGGCAGACCACAATCTTCCGGCAGCCGACGCAAGTCTTATAACAATAACTAATCGTTTTCAGTGAAGCACGATGACCCTTTTGGGGGTTGTCGTGTTTTTTTGTTTTTGTGGAATGATTTGGGGTGGAGCCTGGGGCTGGAGTTCGTACTTGGAGGGAAAAGGCGATGTTTGTCTGTTTTGGTTTAAGGTTGTGAATGATTAGGCTCATGCAGTTTTCGAACCAGGTAGAAGATCAAATTCGATGAGTAAGGAAAAGCTTGTCTGTTTTGGTTGGGTGGGGGCTGGGATGGAGATAGTGGTTTGGGTTGGAGGGGATGTAGTGGGATAGGGGACTGAAAAAGGGTTTTGACAAATTAGGGTTTTGGTTTTGGGGCGGCGTAGCAGAGGTGTGGGTGAAGAAAATTCGACAAGATGCACGTATTATTGGAAAGTGGAACGTATTTTTCAAAAATGGTTTGTAAATCTGAAATCCTGCATGAAAATCTCAAAACCTGCACGTAAATCTCTAAAAGTGGATTGAAACGGTAAAATGGTAACTATTTAACCAATCAAAAAGAGGATTTTCGCTATTTTGAGGGAAGTACTTATAGATAAATTTTAAAGGAGTGATCAATTGTTCGCAAAAAAGAGGAAAATACCGATAAGAATTGAACAAAATGAAGCATTAATAAGAAATTTAAGTGATCAGCACTCAAAAATCCCCATCATTGAACAGGATCTGAAGAGAAGAAACGCAGGTTATAACGGAGAAAAATCGATTGACTACCACTTAAGTTTTCTGGATAGCAAAAAGTATATGATTTTCAACGATTTAAAGCTCCCGTTGACTCCCCATCACTTTCAAATCGATTCGCTGCTTTTTACCCCTTTTTATACATTAATCCTAGAAATTAAAAACATTTCCGGAACGTTGACGATCGACTCGGAATTTAATCAATTAACAAGAACTTATAATGGTATCGATACAGGCTTTTCCGATCCCATAACCCAAGCCAACCGCCAGAAACTCTTTCTTCAACGCTTTTTCTACGAACATAATCTGGTGCTCCCGCCAATCGAATACCTCGTTGTGATCAGTAACCCATCAACAATAATAAAAATGGCCCCGGGACAACGGCTCCTTACCACCTATAATAAAATCATTCATGCCCAGAATTTAATAAGCGAAATTAGTAAATGAAACTCTTCTTATACTGAAAAAATTGCAACAAAAAAAGATCTTAGAAAGATTAAAAAGGTACTCCTCTCCAAACATGATACGAGCATGACAAGTGTGCTAAAAACATTTGGAATTGAAGAACATGAAATTATCAACGGGGTAAAATGTGAATATTGTGGTTCATTATTGGATCGGAAATTTGGCTGCTGGCACTGTCCCCACTGTAATATTTCTTCCAACACAGCTCACGTGCGAGCAATGGAAGATTATTTTCTTCTGTTTAAACCATTTATAACAAACAGGGAATTAAGAACCTTTTTAAATATTTCGTCCCCTAGAACCTCCCATCTCCTATTGAACTCTCTAGACCTGAAAATCCAAGGCTCCGGAAAAAGTACAACCTACCACAAAGAATTTTTATAATAAACATTAATCACGACCGCCCCGCACATACTAACCAATAAAAAAAGGAGCCCAACCCACCATGACACTCATCAGACTCGGCTACGTAGCGATGAGCATGAATCTCCAAAATGCCTCGCCATCCCAGACTATGACGTACAAGCAATTTTCATCGATAAAAGATCGGGAAGCGGCCATCGCCAAGCTTGAGCGTATTGCACGTTCCAATCTTGAGAACTGTCTGCGTCTATTGAAGCATAATGTACTTCACGATATTCTTTTTTTTCGTTTCAGCTCGAAGTTGATCCCGCTCGCTAACCACCCTGAACTTAAGGGGTGGGATTTTATATCGCCATTGAAGCCGGAGCTGCTCAACATTAAAGAGTATTTGCAGGCTCACCCGATGCGCGTTGATTTTCATCCTGATCATTTTGTCCTTCTGAACACGAGTGATGTTGACGTCCTCAAAAATACCTTTCACACGTTGAAAATGCACAGGGATTTACTCCGGGGTATGGGGATCGATCCGACTCACCGGTGTGTTTTACATGTTGGTGGAGCTTATGATGATAAGGAAAAGGCGCTGGAACAGTTTATCCATAATTGGGGACTTACGCCGGCTTCGCTGCAGGAAATGATCATATTGGAAAATGATGATACCGTGTTCAGTGCGGCAGATGCGTTATACCTTTGCGAAAAGTTGGGTATTCCTCAGGTTTTTGATTATCATCATCACCTTGCCTATCATGAGAGGGATTGGCAGGAGGATTGGGACCGGATCGTATCGACGTGGAGCCAGTCTCCATTGCCGGTCAAAATGCATATCTCCAGTCCCCGTTCCGAGAAGGACTTCAAAGCACACGCCGATTTCATCGATCCCTCGATGTTCATGGAATTTTTAAAAGGAGTCAAAGGTTCTGTCGATCAGGTGGACTGCATGATTGAAGCAAAGAAAAAAGATGATGCATTGTTCCGATTGGTTGAAGATTTGAAAGATGCCAAGGAAGTTGAGTGGGTCGATCAGTCGTCTTTTATCATAAAATGAATGGCCCTCACAACAATGCCTGCAAAGCCGATTACGTCGATTTGCAGGCATGATTTTTTAAGTGAGAATCACGTGTTTTCACAGCTTGGGGTGAGGTGCAGCGCAAATCTGGTAAAAAAACCGCCCCCAAAACTTTTGCCCCCGCACTGAAACCAAACCTATCCTCAAACGTAAACATACTGTAAGATTTATACATAAGGATATAGACAAAAAGGAGGATGGCTATGAGAGGAGAGCCCCAGAAACGGATTTCCCCGAAGGCACTCAAGGTGTGGAGGCTGCATGGTGTGATGCAGGCAGTGGTGCTGGCCTTAGTGGTGGCCTGTGTGATCGTGTTATCTATGATATTTGATTGGCCGGTTTGGATCATGGCATCGGCGATCGGTGTGCTGCTGTTATTTATATACATAATGATCTTTTTTCTGCCGACGATTCGCTGGAAGCGGTGGAGGTATGAGGTGAGGGAGCAGGAGATTGAGCTCCAAAGAGGGTTTATCTTTGTTAAACGTACGCTTGTCCCGATGGTCAGGGTTCAGCATGTTGATACGGTCCAGGGACCGATTTTAAAGAGATACGATTTATCCACGATTACGATTTCGACTGCTGCCACGGTTCATGAAATCCCTGCTCTGGATACGGGGGAAGCGGATGAATTGAGACATTCCATATCCTTACTGGCGAGGGTGGCGGAAGATGATGTCTGAATATAAACGACTGCATCCGATTTCTGCAGTGGCAAATTTTTTGAAACAATTAAAAGAATTGATCATACCGTTCGTCCTGTTATTTGTTCTGAACAGCAGGGGGGAGAAGAGCGGGTTTTGGGATTATATGCCCCTCATTTCAATGGGTGTGGTACTGGTGATTGTCCTTGTAGCGGGTGTGCTCAAGTGGCTCAGGTTCACTTATCGGCTGGAAGAGGGTGAACTCCGGATTGAATATGGTCTTTTTGTGAAGAAGAAGCGCTATATCCCGTTTGACCGCATTCAAAGCCTGAATTTTTCAGAAGGGATCATTCACAGGCCCTTTGGGTTGGTGAAGGTGAAGGTGGAAACAGCTGGCTCATCGAGTCCGGGAGAATCTGAAGCTGAGCTGACGGCCATTTTGAAAGAAGAAGCCTTGGAGCTTGAAAAAATCATTTACCGTGAGAAGAAGAAGGGTCAAACAACGGAAATGGACGAAGAGACGGTCGTCCATGAAAAGGATTTCCCAAAAGAAGAAAAATGGGTTTTTAAAATGAGTGCCAAGGATATTTTGGTGCTCGCTCTGACCTCTGGGGGAGTCGGTGTCATTCTATCGGGGGCGGCCGTCTTTTTATCACAGTTCTCTGAGTTCATTCCGTATGAAATGATATTTGACGAAGTTATGGCGTTTGTAAAAAGTGGACTGTTGTTCATTGCCATAATGTCATTCATCATCCTGCTCGTTGCCTGGATTTTTTCAGTTGGGTGGACGTTTGTGCTGTATGGTGATTTCAAAATAAGGATGAGTGATGACAATATCGTGATTACGAGAGGCCTCCTGGAGAGAAAACAGGTCACCGTCCCGCTGAATCGCGTGCAGGGCATCCGGATAGTTGAGAACCCGGTGCGTCAGTTGTTTGGCTACTGTACTGTCGTGATTGAAAATGCAGGGGGATCTGTACTTGATAAAGACAGTTCGACGATCAAGCTGATGCCTGTCGTGAAAAAAAAGAGAGTGCCGGGCCTGCTTCACACACTATTTCCTGAGTACGTTCTGACGGAGGAGTTCCACCGGCTGCCGAAACGTTCCCTTAGAAGATACATCTTTCGTGCAGCGGATTGGGTGATCATCCCGGTTGTCATACTGGCAATCATGTATTGGCCGCTGGGTCTCCTCAGTATCCTGCTCGTTATTCCTTTCAGCTTGCTTGGCTTCTTTCAGCATCGGGCTGGTGGCTGGAGAATTACAGACAATCAATTATCCCTGCGGTACCGTGGGATTTTAAAGCATACCGCTTTTATGAAAAAAAGCAGGATTCAATCTCTCGACTCCAAGCAGAGCTGGTTTCAGGCAAGAAGAAATTTGAGGAGCATTTCCACTACGCTTAAGTCCGGACAAACGGGCTATTCAAGTGAAGTGAATGATTTAGAATTAGAAGATGCAGCTGAAATTTATAATTGGTTTTCACATGATTAAATATAAAAAAGGTGACACGCTGCATGTGTAAGCGTGTCACCTTTTTTAGCGCGGTTCGTTCGGGAACGGAGTAAGCACCATCATTTCTTTCCGGAAATCCACCCGATGATAAATCCGCCAAGCAATCCGAAAATATGCGCGGTGATGTTGATGCCTGATTGCATGAATGTCATCACCACTCCGATTACGACAATCGGAAGTATGATTTGACGGCTTTCGCGGGTGATGAATTGTTTTTTCAGCACGATCATGGCGATGTAAAAGCCGAACAACCCGAATATCGCACCCGAAGCCCCGACATGACTGTAGGTTAAAGGCTTTATAAGATAGGTAATAATATTAGCGAAGATCCCGCTGGCCAAGTAAAGAAGAGTGAATCGGATTTTGCCAAGATAGTTTTCCAGCGGCGGTCCGAATAAAACGAGTGAAAAAGAGTTGAATAAAAGGTGAGCGAAGCCGAGGTGAACAAAGATTGGCGTAACCAGTCTCCACCAATCGCCTTCCTTGATGAACAGATTCACCCCTGCCAGCTGCTCATACACCCACCGCTGCGGGAAAATGGGAAGGGAACTCACTAAAAAGAGAACAATATGGATGAACACGATCAGTGAGATGACCGGATATAATCGTAAAAATTGCGGGAAGCTTTCCGTTCTGACAAACATAGTGTATCCTCCTAATAGAAAAGTACCGTCGTTGAAAAAATCACATGAGTCCATTATATACTATAAGTGTTTATAAACTATATGAGAAACAGGACAAGAGTAGAAGGAGATCTGCATATGATTAAAGGAATCGGTTTGGATATTATCGAGATCGAACGTATACAGCAAATCGTCGAGCGGCAGCCCAAATTGATCAAAAGGGTGCTGACCGTGGATGAGCAGGAGCAGCTTTTATCATTGACGGGTTCCCGGTCCATCGAATTTATTGCAGGCAGATTTGCGGCCAAGGAAGCTTACGCAAAGGCAAACGGGACAGGGATCGGCCATGCTCTTTCTTTTCAGGATATTGAAATAAGCAAAGACGCAAACGGAAAGCCGTTCTTTTCGAAGCCTGATGGAGTGAACGCTCATCTGTCGATCACCCACAGCAGGGACTTCGCTGCCGCACAGGTCATCATTGAGGACTAAGGTTCTTTTCGCACACAGTGGAAAACCGGAACGTAGTATTTTCGGATGTCGCCATCACGTTTTAAGCTTGCGTTCATATGCTTCTTTCAGTTTCTTTCAACATTATCCAGAAAGCAGCCGGGAAGAAAAAAGTATCAGCTTGTCATCTTCGCTAGCATATTACCCGAGGTTGTCTCATATATTCAGTAGTGCAATAGGAGAGACAAGGCTAGGTATGTTCGGTCGGGGCATCCGGCTGTGGGAGAGACAAAGATACAGAACGTCTTATTCTTATACCGTCTAGCTTTCCCCTCTCTCAATTACGTTTATCTTGAGACAAAAGGGGTTGAAAAAATGAAGAAAAAGCTAGTTGTACTAGTGATGGCCATGCTTGCAGTGCTGATGCTGGCTGCTTGCGGTGAGAAATCGAAGGAAGACGTGACGAAGGATCTTAAGTCAAAGGTAGAGGACATGAAGGGGTATAAAGCGGACGCCAAAATGACGCTTCAGGTTGGCGATGAGCCACAGACTTATGACGTGGAAGTTTGGCATAATAACCCTAATTACTACCGGGTCGCTCTTAAAAATGCCGCGAAGGATCAAAGTCAAATGATCCTCCGGAATGATGAAGGAGTATTTGTCCTGACCCCTGCCCTGAATAAGAGCTTCCGCTTCCAAAGTGAATGGCCGAATAACAGCAGTCAGGCTTACTTGTATGAATCTCTGGTTCAGGATGTGCTTGAGGATAAGGAAGCGAAGTTCAAAGAAACCAAGAACCATTATGTCTTTACAACGAAAACGCGTTATCAGAATAAGCAGATGCTTCCTACTCAGGAAATTGCCTTTAACAAGAAAGATCTTTCCCCTGCAACCGTCAAAGTGATGGATGCGGATAATAATTCTCTTGTAAAAGTGGAATTTTCCAAGATGGATATGAAAGCAGCGTTTGATAAAAAAGACTTTGATATGAAGAAGAACATGACAGGCGCCCAGCTGGAAGTACCGGTTACAGCAAGCGTGGAAGACAAAGAGTTCACTGTCCTCTATCCTATGTCTGAAATCACAGGCACTGAATTGGTAGAAGAAAAAGAAGTGGCGACAGAGAATGGAAAACGAGTCGTCCTGACATATGATGGCGAGAAATCCTTCACAATCATCCAGGAGAAAACGACAGTGGTTCCTACAATGACGGTATCGACCTCACTGAAGGGTGAACTGGTAGACTTAGGATTCACAGTGGCAGCGATGACCGATACGTCCATCAGATGGACGAATAACGGCGTCGACTACATGCTTGCTTCGAATGACCTGACTCCTTCCGAAATGGTGATGCTTGCACAGTCTGTTCAAGGATCCATGGTGAAATAGCGAGTGTTTAAATGGGGCGGACCTTATTGGTTCGCCTCTTTTCTTTTTTGTAAGAATAAACTAAAAATATTAATAGAAGGATGATCGAGAATATTATTTATTGCGCCGGTTCAGAAAGTATTGCGCCACTTTCAGGATAATTGCGCCGGTTTAAAAAATATTGCGCATCTATCAGGATAATTGCGCCAGAATCCTAATTTTTGCGCCGCTTGTCGAAAAATCTCCGCTCCTCCCTGAAACAAACACTGCACCCCCCCACACCATCCCCACACAAATTCTTGCCACAAAAAAATTAATTTGACACAATAAGAGAATAGATGAATAATCAAAGATATTCTTGAATAGACTGACAATGTTTTGTTGATATGAGGAAGTGACCAGAGTGGAGACACAGACGCAGTTTTTTCGTGATACATGGGCAGAAATTAATCTTGATCACCTGACGGAAAATATTAAAAATATCAAGCGTCATATTGCTTCTGATGAAGTGAAGATGTTTGCTGTGGTAAAGGCAAACGCTTACGGACACGGCGATGTCCAAATCGCATTGACTGCTTTGGAAGCAGGGGCTCACGGACTTGCAGTTGCCTTCCTGGATGAGGCCATCTCATTAAGAAAAGGAGGGGTCAAAGCGCCAATCCTTGTGCTCGGTGCAACACGGGCGAAAGATGTGAACCTGGCATCTTGCTACGATATTTCATTGACGACCTTCAGTTTGGAATGGCTTGAAGAAGCGTCGGAAGAGATGGACCAGACCTCTTCATTGAAGCTGCACATTAAATGTGATACCGGGATGGGCAGGATAGGGGTCCGGTCTGCAGAAGAGTTAAAGAAAATGGAGACATTCATTCATTCTTCCGGCAAATTTGAGTTGGAAGGAATCTTCACGCATTTTGCTACTGCTGACGAACTGGATGATGAGTATCTAGAGCGGCAGCTGGATACGTTTGAAGAGATGCTCCGTGTGCTGGATGAACTTCCGCTTTACGTACATTCATCCAATAGCGCCGCAGCCCTTCGGAAGCCGGATACCCATTTCAACGCGGTCCGCATAGGGATCGCGATGTACGGTCTCACTCCATCTCAGGAAATGAAAGCGGTCTTGCCCTTTCCGCTTAAGGAAGTCTTTTCCCTTTACTCAAGGCTGATTCATACGAAAGAACTTGAAGAGGGAGATAAAATCAGCTACGGAGCCACATATGAAGCATCCGGCAATGAATGGATCGGGACGATACCGATCGGATATGCAGACGGGTGGCTGAGGAAGCTTCAGGGGCAGAGAGTCATTGTGGATGGAAAGAGATCTCCGATAGTTGGAAGGATATGCATGGACCAATGCATGGTTTCATTACCCGGTGCGTTAAAACCGGGGGTGAAGGTCACCCTTATCGGACAGGAAGGGGATGAAGCGGTCTCGATCGATGAAATTGCTGAAAAACTTGAAACGATCAACTATGAAATACCGTGTATCATATCTACAAGAGTTCCGAGGGTTTATATAAGGAACGGACAGCCTGCGGAAGTTTCGAATAAACTATTATCTTCAGGTACGGATATGAAAAAATGAAATCATCTGAATTTCAATGAATAATTAGCATTTTATATGGCGGATACTAGAAGAGATTGATAAATTGTCTTTTCATTCCCGCTATTTAATGGTATGATTAGTATGTTATTGAACAGAAACGGTATGTAGTGATTGGTGGAGGTGTAGTTTGTGTCTGAATCCAGCGCAACAACAGAAATCTTAATTCGTCTGCCGCAACAGCTCGTTACAGAATTGGACGGCTTTGCAGATCAAGAGAATGTGAATCGCAATGAGTTTATTTATCGTGCAACCAAAATGTATTTACGGGAACGTAAAAAGCGACAACTACGTGAATCTATGAGACGCGGCTATATGGAGATGGCTAAGATTAATCTTGCAATCGCTTCTGAAGCGATCCAAGCAGAATATGAGGCAGAACATACAGTCGAACGCTTAGTAAGCGGAGGTTAATCCTTTGATTGTAAAGCGTGGTGACGTATATTTTGCGGATCTTTCTCCTGTTGTAGGTTCAGAACAAGGCGGAGTTCGACCGGTACTTGTTATTCAAAACGATATTGGGAATCGATTCAGTCCCACAGTGATCGTTGCTGCTATTACCGCACAAATTCAAAAAGCAAAACTGCCTACTCATGTTGAAATTGATGCAAAACGTTATGGCTTTGAACGTGATTCTGTTATCTTGCTTGAACAAATTCGAACGATTGATAAACAACGTCTGACAGATAAAATTACACACTTGGATGATGAAATGATGGAAAAAGTGGATGACGCCCTCCAAATCAGTGTCGGCTTAATCCAGTTTTAAACTTTCTTATCCCGGGTATTCAGTACAACAATATAGAGCAACACAGATATAAAACAGAAGGCCTGCTGATCAAATGGAGCGTACAGATCAGCAGGCTTTCTGTTTTATATTTATATCAACATCCAATACACATACATATCCTGTCCCTGCGGTGAAGAATATACATCGAGGTAAATTCAGACATTTTTATGACAAATCCATTCCGACAAATTATAATAAAAATGAACATGGGGAAAATACCCGAAAAGGCATTGTTTTTTTCAATTTGGTATTTATTTGTTACTATATTATTAAATGCGTCAATTTAAAAGCATAAGAACGGATAAGATTAAATATACGTTACATCTTTTCGTATATGACAGTTGGTGTAAATTTCTTATGGTAGAATGGGGAGAGTTAAATGTTCACTGAAATTACGGATTTTATCCAGAGTAATAAGTCGGATTTAACGCAAGTTTGGATGGAGCGGATGAAGGAAGAAGCGGATGAAAAATTTCTTCAAGTTGTTTCTGATCAAATTTTTACTAAGACAAGCCATGAATTTGTAGAAATGATTGCATCCAATCTAAGGGATTCCAAAGAATTCTCGTCAAGGCTCGAGGATTTTGCAGAAAAGGTCGTGCGATTCGGCTGGCCGCTGACATTTGTTACGTCAGCGCTGAGCACGTTTGCAAAAGTGGTGTACGAAGCGATGAGAGAAGACAACCTGATTACCGAAGCAAATCATGCTGAACAGGTTGAAATATTTGATAAATGGGTCACCCCTATGTATAACAAAGTAATCAGCGCTTATACAGAATCATGGGAAAGAACCGTATCCCTTCAAAAGATCGCCCTGCAGGAACTTTCTGCACCGTTGATTCCCGTATTCGAGAAGATTTCAGTGATGCCTCTCGTCGGCACCATCGATACGGAAAGAGCCCGATTAATCATGGAAAATCTGTTGAACGGTGTGGTCAAGC
This sequence comes from Rossellomorea sp. NS-SX7, assembly GCF_052828565.1. Classification (NCBI taxonomy): domain Bacteria; kingdom Bacillati; phylum Bacillota; class Bacilli; order Caryophanales; family Bacillaceae; genus Rossellomorea; species Rossellomorea sp. NS-SX7. The sequence goes on from NZ_CM128249.1 coordinate 4,252,174, forward strand.
ACAGGGCTGAAGTCGTCCTGATTGATATTACGGGTGTCCCGGTGGTGGATACGATGGTTGCCCACCACATCATCCAGGCGGCAGACGCGGTCCGTTTAGTGGGAGCAAAGTGCATGCTGGTTGGAATAAGACCTGAAATCGCCCAGACGATCGTAAACCTGGGGATCGATCTTAATCAATTCAGCACGAACAGCACATTAAGAAAAGGCATTGAAAAGGCTCTTGAAATGACCGATAGAAAAATTGTTTCAGCGGAGGGATCAGAGTGAGAATACCGATTTTAAAATTGCATGATTGTTTGTTGATTTCAATTCAATGGGAACTTGATGATCAAACAGCCCTTCAATTTCAAGAAGACCTTTTGCATAAAATACATGAAACAAGTGCAAGAGGAGTTGTAATCGATATCACTTCGATCGACTTTATTGATTCCTTTATCGCCAAGGTGCTTGGTGATGTTATAAATATGTCCAGATTAATGGGGGCTAAAGTTGTGATAACAGGCATCCAGCCTGCTGTCGCGATTACGCTGATTGAACTCGGCATCAGGTTGGACGATGTGCTAACCGCTCTAGACTTGGAAAAAGGTTTAGAGAAATTACAAACGGAACTGGGGGATTAGTGAATGGATAGCCAATCCTGCGTGAAGATCACGAATGAATGGGACATCGTCGCTGCCCGCCAGTTAGGAAGAAATGTAGCGAAAGAGCTGGGGTTCGGAACTGTTGATCAGGCTCGAATCACTACTGCTATCAGTGAATTAGCACGAAACATCTATCTTTATGCCGGTCATGGTCAGATATGTATAGAGAAGCTATTCGACGGCGGAAAGAAAGGCGTGCGCATCATTGCACTGGATGATGGTCCCGGCATCAATGATTTAAGAAAAGTGATGGAAGATGGATATTCCACATCAGGTGGTTTAGGAGCAGGTTTGCCTGGAGTTAAACGGTTGATGGATGAATTCAACGTAGAATCTGTACCTGGGGAAGGGACAGATATCCGGGCGACAAAATGGCTCCGCTAGGGGGAGTTACATGAACTTTAGAGAATTGATGGATTCAAAATATAGAGAAATCATAGAGCATTACCTGAATGAGCAAGATGAAAAAGCACTGTATCTCGGTCAGAAATTCAGCAGGAAATCGATTGAGCATCATGTGTCGCCGGAAGAGATCATCAGTCTCCATAAGAGTGTCATGCTCGAGATGGAACCGAATATCCCGCACCATGTCCTTCATGCGTTCGATATTCTACTGGAAGTCATGATAGGATATGGATTCGCCTATCGCGAACATCAGAGCCTGCGAAGTAAGCAGCAGGAATTGAACAATGAAATCGACATTGCATCGAACATGCAGCAGACCCTTCTGGGTACGAACATACCTGCCGTTGAAGGTTTGGATATCGCTGCTGTCAGTGTCCCGGCCAAGAAGATGAACGGCGACTATTACCATTTCGTCCAGGATGAAAACGAAAGTGTCAGTGTTGCGATTGCAGACGTCATCGGAAAAGGGATACCCGCTGCATTGTGTATGTCCATGATCAAATATGCGATGGACAGCCTGCCGGAGTATCGCAATGAACCCAATGCTGTCCTGGAAAGCCTGAATAGAGTGGTCGAACAAAATGTGGATGCCAGCATGTTCATTACAATGTTCTATGGTGTCTATAACTCTCATAAACACTTGTTTTCTTATTCATCAGCCGGTCATGAGCCCGGCTTCTTCTATAATGCCCATGCCGGTCAATTCGAAGATTTGGATGCAAAAGGGCTTTTATTAGGGGTGGATAAGAAAGCCAAATACAGACAGTATGAAAGACGAGTGGAAGTCGGGGATATGATCATCCTCCTGTCTGACGGGGTAACGGAGTGCCGCACAGAAGAGGGCTTTATTGAACGGGAAGATTTAGTAGAGCTGATCAGCCAGCATAAACACTTGACCTCGGATGAAATCGTTACAAACGTCTATAAAGAACTAGAAAAACTGCAGCATTTTGAATTGCGAGATGACTTCACCCTTATTATTATAAAAAGAATTTCCTAAATACTTGTTTATCTTACTTTACAATAGGGTAAACGAATAGAGACTTTATTATAATGCTCTTAAAAAAGGTGGTCGTTTTATGAACTTATCAATAGATATGCAAGAGAGAGAGAACGAATTATTTGTAAAAGTAGCTGGTGAAATAGATGCATATACAGCACCTAAACTTAAAGAAACCCTTCTTCCTTCTGCCGAAGCTGAAAATGATAAAGATATCGTTGTAGACCTTTCAGAGGTTTCCTATATGGACAGTACCGGACTGGGTGTCTTTGTAGGATTATTCAAGACCATTAACGCACGCGGCGGCCAGCTCAAACTGGTTGGTTTATCTGATCGTCTCCAAAGATTGTTTGATATTACCGGTTTAGGGGATATTATGAATATAAATTCCAAGGTAGAGGGTGGAGTTGAATGATGCAAGCTTTTGATTACATCGAGATGAAAATTCCTGCAAAGCCTGAATACGTAGGGGTTATTCGTCTGACTCTGTCAGGGATAGCCAGTCGTTTGGGCTTTGATTATGATGCGATAGAGGACCTGAAGATTGCGACAAGTGAAGCCATCACAAATGCTGTTCAGCATGCTTACAAAGGTGGTGACGGCGAAGTGGTGGTCGGTTTTGCTCTTTATGAGGATCGTTTGGAGGTAATGGTAGCGGATCATGGAGAGAGCTTTGACTTTAAAGCGATCCGTAGTGCCGTTGGTCCATATCATGCCGACCATTCCGTTGAATTCCTAAGAGAAGGTGGGTTAGGTCTTTACCTTATTGAGAGCCTTATGGATGATGTGAAGGTTCATCATAAAGAGGGAGTGACGGTCTTTATGACCAAATTCCTATCAGGAGAGCAGGTGGAGAGGGATGAAAAAACTATCTCAACCTAACCAGCAGGAACAAAAAGAAAAAGTTCTTCAATGGATAAAGGATTATCAGGAGCACCAGGACGATGAAGCTCAAAGTCAGCTCATCCTTCACTACCAAAATCTAGTGGAGTCCATTGCGAGAAAATATTCCAAAGGGAGATCCTTCCATGAGGACATTATCCAAGTAGGGATGATCGGTTTACTGGGAGCAATCAGACGGTATGACGAATCTTTCGGAAGATCCTTCGAAGCATTTGCCATTCCGACCATCATCGGGGAAATCAAACGTTTCCTTCGCGATAAAACCTGGAGTGTTCATGTCCCGAGAAGAATCAAAGAGCTGGGTCCAAAGATCAAATCAACTGTAGAAGAGTTAACCAACAAACTGGAACGTTCTCCACAAGTTCATGAAATTGCCGAATATCTTGAAGTAAGTGAAGAAGAAGTATTGGAAGCGATGGAGATGGGCAGAAGTTATCAAGCCCTCTCAGTGGACCATTCGATTGAAGCGGATTCTGAAGGCAGTACCGTTACAATTCTGGATATTGTAGGAAACCAGGATGAAGGATACGAAAAAGTCAATCAGCGCCTTGTTCTGGAGAAAGTGCTGCATGTCCTTTCGGAGAGAGAGAAAGCGATCATCCAGTATACGTACCTTGAAAACCTGAGCCAGAAAGAAGCTGGTGAAAAACTTGGGATTTCACAGATGCATGTATCCCGTCTTCAGCGCAGAGCCATAAAGAAACTGCGTGAAGCCATCCAGGAAGAGGCTTTTGATTCGGAGAGTCATTATTAATGGGTTATTTTCAACAAAATGAAATAGAACTCTATTCAGAACAAGTTTCAAAAAATGGGGATCCGTATTGTGGAGACAGTTACTATTACGTCTCGACAAATGAGTATTTTGTCTGCGTGCTAGCCGATGGGTTGGGCAGCGGAAAGTATGCTTACGAATCTTCTCATGTAGTAGTGGAAATCGTGGAACAGAATCATCATGAAGATGTAGAAACACTCATGGACCTTTGTAATAACGCGCTCCAAAAGAAACGCGGAGCTGCGGTGGCGATCATTAAAGCCTATTATCACTCAAAGGAATTCGTATATAGCTGCGTCGGGAATATCCGGTTCTACATGTACTCTCCTGAAGGGAAGATCACGTATCCTTTACCGGTAACAGGTTACTTATCCGGAAGACCTCAAAAGTACCAAACGAAGCGTTATATGTACGAATCAAATTCAAGGTTTCTGCTTCATTCAGATGGATTAAATATTTCAGGTGTAAAGACGGTCCTTCAAAAATATCCGACATTGCACAGCACCATGCATGATATTCAATCATTGGTCGATGATACAGCTGATGATACAACATATATAGTAGGAAGCTTGCTCTGATGAATGGGGTAAGCTTTCTTTTTTTGTTTCATCATATGGTAAACTTAATGAGAACCCTTTTAGATGGAGGTCGAAACATTGACTGTAACAATAACGAATCAAGAAAATTTACTGCAAATCGTTTCTAAGAATGTAAATGTATCTCTTAAAAGTGTGAAAAACGTTATTTCCTTATTGGAAGAAGGCAATACGGTACCGTTCATCGCCCGTTATCGGAAGGAACAAACTGGCGCACTGGATGAAGTCCAAATCAAAGATATTATGGAGCAGTGGAACTACCTGCAAAATCTTGAACAAAGAAAAGAAGAAGTCCTTAGACTGATTGATGAACAGGGTAAGTTGACAGAGGAATTGTCACAAGCAATTAAAAAAGCTGACAAATTGCAAAAGGTTGAGGATTTATATCGACCTTATAAACAAAAACGGCGTACAAAAGCGACTGTTGCAAAAGAAAAAGGGCTGGAACCTCTAGCGGAGTGGATCTTAACGTTCCCTTCAGCTGCAGATATGGAAACAGAAGCAGCACGCTATACATCCGAAGAAAACGAAGTGGCAACTGGAGAAGAAGCGCTTTCCGGAGCGAAGGACATCATCGCCGAGTATATATCCGACGATGCAGCTTTTCGTGAATACATAAGAAATCACACCTTCCGAAAAGGTGTCATAGAAACAAAAGTGAAGAATGAAGAGAAAGATGAGAAGAACGTCTTCGAGATGTACTATGAATACAGTGAGCCGGTAGGTAAAGTCGTCCCACACCGTGTGCTGGCGATGAATAGAGGAGAAAAAGAAGATATTATCAAAGTGAATATCCAGCCTGATGGAGAGTCCATTCTTCACTATTTACAAAGACAAGTGATCAAAAATGTCCACTCTCCAGTAGTATCCGTGGTTAAAGAAGCGATTGAGGATGGATACAAACGATTAATTCAGCCTTCTGTCGAAAGGGAAATCCGTAATGATTTAACGGAAAAGGCAGAAAATCAAGCCATTCATATTTTTTCGGAAAACCTCAGAAAGCTGCTGCTGCAGCCTCCTATGAAAGGGAAAATGGTCCTTGGAGTCGATCCTGCATACAGAACGGGATGTAAGCTTGCAGTAATTGACGAAACCGGAAAGATGCTTGAAGTGAGTGTGATCTATCCGCATCCGCCTAAATCCCAAAAGGCTGCTTCTGAAGAAGTGATGAAGAAGATGATCAATCAATATTCCATAGAAGTCGTGGCTATCGGAAACGGAACGGCTTCCAGGGAGACAGAGCAATTCGTGGTAGATGTCCTGAAAAATATTGATAAAGAAATCTTCTATTTAATTGTGAATGAAGCCGGGGCAAGTGTTTATTCTGCTTCTGAAGTCGCAAGAGAAGAATTCCCTTCCCTCCAGGTAGAGGAAAGAAGTGCTGTTTCGATTGCCAGGAGATTGCAGGACCCGCTCGCGGAACTGGTAAAGATCGATCCGAAATCTGTAGGTGTTGGTCAATACCAGCACGATGTCTCTCAGAAAAAATTGAATGAGTCATTGACTTTTGTCGTAGAGACAGCCGTTAACCAAGTAGGGGTGAACGTGAATACTGCTTCTTCTTCATTACTGCAGTATGTGGCGGGCCTCTCTAAAACGGTGGCGAATAATATCGTGAAAAAGAGAGAAGAAGAGGGCAAATTCAAGTCCAGGGCGCAATTGAAGAAAATTCCGAGACTCGGCGCCAAGACGTATGAACAAAGCATAGGCTTCCTGCGCATCATGGAAGGCAATGAACTGCTAGACCGGACTCCTATTCATCCGGATAACTACGGTGATGTTAAAAAGCTGCTAGCCAAAACCGGGTTCAGTGAAGAAGCGATTGGAAGTGAAGATTTAAAACAGGCGTTTAATCAATTGAACCTCGATGAAGTATCTGATGAATTGGGGATCGGTAAATTAACTCTGAAAGATATCATTGATGCCTTAATCCGTCCCGGCAGAGACCCGCGTGACGAATTCCCTAAACCACTTCTGAAAAAAGATGTACTAAAACTGGAGGATCTTAAAGAAGGTATGGAACTTCAAGGAACTGTCCGTAATGTAGTCGACTTTGGCGCGTTTATCGATGTTGGGGTCAAACAGGATGGGCTCGTCCACATTTCAAAGCTTAAACAAGGATTCGTAAAACACCCGTTGGATGTTGTTTCAGTCGGAGATGTAGTAACCGTTTGGGTGGACAGTGTCGATGTGAAAAAGGGCAGGGTTGCGTTGACTATGATTCAATGATGGAAAAGTAAAGCCCAATAAACAAAAGCTGACTTGAAGGCAACAATCAAGTCAGCTTTTTTGTCCAGTTCCGGCGGCCGAGAGCCGCCGGAGCATTTCGGTCATTATTGTTGAGGGAAGTTTTTCTTCCTATAAAAATTCCAGCATTGATTAAGAAGCTTTATCTGATAACGATTCTTCTCAAGATATGCCTTCCTCATCTGATTTACGAGCCAGTTTGGCATAAGGTACCCTCCTTATTCCAATCTCCAGAAAACATTCTTGAAACGACAGCCGGTGTCTATTCCTTCAGGATGTTATATAATTTAAGTGTATGTTGCAAAAGGTTGTCCTGTGCTGGAAAACGAGTAAAGGTAAAGGAGAATGAGTATGACAAACGATGAACTGCAAAACCTGGTTGAAGAAATTTCACTTCAGTATTTTCAAAAACCATTCCAGCATAAAGCATTTTTCAATCCCAGACTTAGGACGACGGGCGGAAGATACATGCTTAGGAGCCACAATATAGATATCAACGAGAAATACTTGAAAGAACTTGGCGTATCAGAATTGATCGGTATTATTAAACATGAACTCTGCCACTATCATCTTCATATTGAAGGTAAGGGGTACAAGCACAGGGATGCAGAGTTTAAACAACTTCTTCAAAAAGTTGGAGGTCCCAGGCATTGTACAGCGCTGCCCGAGACAAAAAGGAATCAGCGAACGCTGATTTATTCCTGTTCAAGATGTAATCTGACATTCAAGAGGAAAAGAAGGATTGATACAAAAAAGTATGTATGCGGCAGATGTAAGGGGAAGCTTATCTTTCGTGAGGAGTTAAGGCAAGGAACCTAGATGCTGATCGAACGGTTGGTTCTAGACGTAGGGTTATCACATATAAAAAACTATATGAAAAGTAGTTGACAAGAAGCTGCTGAGTCATTATAATCGAAAGAGTCGATAAGACATTTCACAAAGCGTTAGAATACTTCACGTTCCGCAGTAGCTCAGTGGTAGAGCTATCGGCTGTTAACCGATCGGTCGCAGGTTCGAATCCTGCCTGCGGAGCCATTTTTATGGAGAAGTACTCAAGTGGCTGAAGAGGCGCCCCTGCTAAGGGTGTAGGTCGGGCAACTGGCGCGAGGGTTCAAATCCCTCCTTCTCCGCCATTACATTCTTTTATCCTGGCCCGTTGGTCAAGCGGTTAAGACACCGCCCTTTCACGGCGGTAACACGGGTTCGAATCCCGTACGGGTCATTATCAATTTTTAATTCAAAATTGAATGTGAGATAACGTAGCCATGATTGTTAATGATTACGCTTGTGGTACAGTTGTTTCGCAGAAGTAATTTAAGGTAAGTTATTTCGCTTTCGCGAAAAACTCTGGTCCGGTAGTTCAGTTGGTTAGAATGCCTGCCTGTCACGCAGGAGGTCGCGGGTTCGAGTCCCGTCCGGACCGCCAGAATATTTTTGAGAAAAGTGGTTGACGACCAAGAGGTGGACATGTTATTATATAAACCTCGTCACTTTTCGAGGCATTGGGCTATAGCCAAGCGGTAAGGCATCGCACTTTGACTGCGACATGCGTTGGTTCGAATCCAGCTAGCCCAGCCATTT